>CANGYY010000019.1 GCA_947458585.1 Cyclobacteriaceae bacterium
ACTTTTGCAATCCCCAATCGCGCATGTGGTGAAATTGGTAGACACGCCACTTTGAGGGGGTGGTGCCCGTTCGGGTGTGGAAGTTCGAATCTTCTCATGCGCACAAAAAAAGGCGACTTTCGAGTCGCCTTTTTCGTTTTTAAATCACCCTAATTCGTTAGTTCCTTAATTGAATGGGCTTCCCCATTTTTCATTGGTGTACACATCTCTTCCAGAGAGTGTCTGTATAAATGCGACTATGGCATTGATTTCGGCTCCCGAAAGGTTGAGTTTTTGTAGATTTCCTCCTGGGTTCAAGCGGGCGTCTAGGTTGTTGTTTCCTGGTTGTGCGGGAATGTTGTTGTAATGCCCTACTACATTTTGAAGGGAGGTAAACACCCCCGAATGCATAAAGGCACCATTGCTTCCTCCGGTTGCGTTGACTGCATCGCGAAGGGTAGGAGATCGGGTAATGCCTAGTTCTAAGCCCGCTCCTTGAGCCAAAGGACGGATGACTCCATTGTTTCGGCTATTTGGATCAATGTCAAATTCAGGTGCTTGGTGGCAACCTTGGCATCCTGCTCCACCATTTATTCGAGTACCTGTTCCGTCAAATACGGGTGGGGTCAAGAACAACTGCTTACCTAAGTTTTCCTGGGCGGTAAAATTTGGAAAGGGGGCTCCGTCATTTCCTACCTGTGCTCTTCCTAGGTCGTATTTGCTATCGAAGGATTGGATGCTGCGAATGAAATTGGCCAAACTTTCCTGTATTCTTCGTTCGGTTACCTCAGGGCTTCCATAGGCCAATTGGAATAATTCTTTGTAATAGTCTAGCCCACCTAATTTAGTAAGCAGTGTATTGAGGTTGGGGCGGCCATTTTGTCCGCTAAAACCCATTTCTGCATGATCTTGGATCGGCGTAGTGACCTGCGCTTCGAGAGTTGCTGCGCGCTCATCCCAGAAGAACTTGGGTTCAACGGCAAATCGCGTATTGATCAAGCGCATGGAATGGCGGGTGGTCTGACCTCCCTGCACGCCTTGGCTGGCAAGGGTAGGGTCGCTGAATCCAAAGGCTTGTTGGTGGCAACTGGCGCAGGAGACCGTATTGTCTATGCTGAGACTTTTATCGTAAAAAAGTACTCTCCCTAAAATTGCTTTTTCGTTGGTGATGGGATTGGCTCCTGTATTGTCCTTACGGATGTAATTGGGGATGGATTGACTGGCATAGTTGGGGAGGTTGCTAGGGTCAATCTTTGTTCCAAACACCTCTTTAACTGCCTGATATGGGATAGCGGTGGTGGTTTCCTGGTCACTGCAGGCGCTCAGTACTAAAACTAAACCTATAGCGAAAACGGCAAGTGGATTCTTCATGGGCTGAATGGGGTTAAGTTTACTGATTTTTGAGGTTAGACCCCTTCCGCTATTCGGAGTTTAATTTCAAAACGTAATAATTTAAATAAAAATTATTTATACACAGGGTAATTCTCCGTTTTTTACCAAAAACTAAAGAAAGGAGATTTGAAGTTTACTGAAAGGCGACTTGGGCTGTGCACCGTCCTCCGTTTTTTCATTGGATTCCCATCCGTATTGAGCCAGGGGTATTTGCGGTTAATTAGTTAAAATTTTAGTAGTTTGGGAAAAAATCTAAACTCATGAAGGCTCTCCACTTCTTTCTTCTTTGCGCTGCTGTGTTTCTTGTTTCGGTTGCAGCGGTTGCCCAAACTCCTCAATTCCCCCTGGTTAAAGGCCATGGAGGAATCTATGAAATCCCTGATGCCACCGAACGGCCAGATGGGACCTTGGAGTACAAAATTCTAGTGGACCTAACTTCCCCTTCGGAAGACCCCAAGCAAATCTCCCGCTTTGTAGACAATGTGGCGCGCATGATGAACTTGCATGGCCTGGCTGGCGTGACCAAAGATCGAATCAAGGTGAAGGTGGTGCTGCATGGAGGAGGGATTTTCACACTTTTGAATGACGAGAACTACTCGAAAAAATACGAGGTCAATAATCCCAACCTAGCAGTTTTTGAAGCCTTGGAAGAGGCGGGAGCGGAAATACTCGTTTGTGGGCAATCCTTGATCGCTCGAAACCTGAAGACTTCGGATCTCTGGCCTGGGGTAACTGTGGCGCACTCCGCGTTGACAACCATCACCACCTATTCAATGAAAGGCTATATCGTGCTTAAATTTTGATCGAGAACTTTAGAGTAAAATTTTGGATTTTTTTTAGGAATTGGGCTTTTTCAAATCGGGAAATGTTTTGAAAAAACCTACCTTTATTCCTTCCTATAAACCCATCCCTTCTCTCCATGAGTGACGCTATCAAACATGAATGTGGAATAGCCTTTATTCGGCTTCGAAAACCGGTTCAGTACTACATCGACACCTATGGAACGGCAGCATTTGCGGCAAATCGATTGTATGTGTTGATGCAAAAGCAACTCAATCGGGGACAGGACGGGGCCGGGGTAGCGAATATCAAAATAGGAACCCAGCCGGGTACGCGATATATCAGCAGGTACCGATCCGTGGATCCCTCTGCAGTCAATGATATTTTTGAAAAAATCACCCGAAAGTTTAAGAAGGCGAAGAAACTGGGAGGTAAAAAAGCACTTGCCGATGGGGAATGGCTCAAAGAAAACATGGCCTTTTCTGGAGAAGTTTGGCTAGGGCACCTGCGTTACGGTACCCATGGCGAAAATAGCATTGAAACCTGCCATCCCTTTCTGAAGCAGAACAATTGGAGAAGCCGCAACCTGGTTATGGCGGGCAACTTCAACATGACCAATAACGAGGAACTTTTTGGAAGACTGGTGGAGTTGGGTCAGCACCCCAAGGAAAAGACCGACACTGTCACCGTAATGGAGAAGATTGGACACTTTTTGGACGAAGAAAACCAGCGGATATTTGACCAATTCAAGGAGGAATACTCCAACGAGGAATTGACGCATATCATTGAGGATAAATTGGATGTAGGTCGAATTTTGCGTCGATCCTGCCGAGATTTTGATGGTGGCTACGCCATGGCAGGAATGATCGGCAATGGCTCCGCTTTTGTGGTACGAGATCCCTCTGGGATTCGACCGGCCTTCTATTATGCCGACGACGAGGTGATTGTGGTGGCATCTGAGAAGCCAGCCATCAAGTCGGCATTCAATATTGACTTCAAGGCCATCAAAGAAATTAAGCCAGGGCATGCGATTGTGATCAACAAGGACGGTTCTTTTGCCGAGGAAGAGATCTTGCCGGCCCGCGAGAAGAAATCCTGTTCCTTTGAGCGTATCTATTTTTCAAGAGGGACCGATCCAGGTATCTACCAGGAACGAAAGAATTTGGGCAAGGCCCTCATCCCCCAGATCCTGAAGGCCATCGATTTCGATCTGAAAAACACCGTGTTTTCTTACATACCCAATACCGCTGAAACCGCCTTTTTGGGCATGATTGAAGGATTGGACGAATACTTGGTGGCCAAGCGAAAAGAAGTGCTTTTGGATGGGAAGCCCCATGTAGGAGACTTAGACGAACTGTTAAGTTTCCGTCCACGTGTGGAGAAGTTGGTGAGCAAGGACGTAAAGTTGCGCACCTTTATCGCTAGCGATGCCGATCGGGATTCCATGGTGGCGAGTGTGTACGATACCACTTACGAGGTGATTCGACCAGGAATTGATACGCTGGTGGTGATTGACGACAGCATTGTACGAGGTACTACCCTGGAGAAAAGTATCTTGACCACCTTGGATCGATTGAATCCCAAGCGAATTGTGATTGTGTCTTCTGCTCCGCAGATCCGCTATCCCGACTGCTACGGCATCGATATGTCCCGCATGAAGGAATTTGTGGCCTTTCGGGCTGCAATCGCACTCCTTCAAGATCGTAAAATGGAACAGGCCTTGGATCAGGTATATCAGCAGTGTAAAGCGCAGCCGGATCATGCATTGAACTTTGTGAAGCAGGTATACGCGCCATTTTCTGAAGAGGAGATCTCGAATAAAGTGGCAGAAATTGTAACCACCTCAGACATCAAAGCAGAAGTAAAGGTGATCTTCCAAACGGTCGATAACTTACATCGCTGCATCCCTGAACATACCGGAGACTGGTACTTTACTGGAGATTACCCTACCTCCGGCGGTACACGCGTGGTCAACAAGGCCTTTGTGAATTACATGGAAGGAAAGACGGTACGCGCGTATTAAGGTTTCAGTCTATCCTTTGTTACAGTAAATGTAGATGAACTCCATTTAGGCTTAAAATCTAGTTGCTCATTTCAGTAATCTTACCATTTAAATCATCCCCATGATTGACGTTTCCCTACTCAAGCAAATTTGTGAAATCCCAGGGGCCCCTGGATTTGAAAAACCTGTTCGTGACCTAGTGGTCTCCTTGGTGTCCCCACATGTGGATGAGGTGCGCATCGATAATATTGGGAACGTGATCGCCCTCAAAAAGGGAACACGTAATCCCGGTGGGAAGCGCGTCATGCTCGCTGCGCACTTGGATGAAATCGGATTTATCGTTTCCCATATCGACGAACAAGGCTTCTTACGATTCAATACCCTCGGAGGATTTGACCCAAAAACACTCACCGCACAGCGAGTGATTGTTCACGGCAAAAAAGACCTGATCGGGGTGATGGGCAGCAAGCCCATCCACGTGATGACGCCCGAGGAGAAAACCAAACTTCCGAAGACTACTGACTTTTTCATCGACCTGGGCATGCCCAAGGAAGAAGTGGACAAATACATCACTATCGGCGATCCTGTGACCCGTGATCGGGAACTGATCGAGATGGGCGACTGTGTCAACTGCAAGTCTATCGACAACCGTGTAGCGGTATTCATTGTAATCGAAGCGATGAAGCAACTCAAAAATCCAGCCTACGATGTGTATGCCACCTTTACCGTACAGGAAGAAGTGGGCATCCGCGGAGCGAACGTGGCGGCACACCAGATCAATCCAGACTTTGGTATTGCACTGGATACCACCATTGCCTTTGATGTGCCTGGTGCAGCGGCACACGAGAAGGTGACCGAACTTGGGAAAGGGACGGCTATCAAGATCATGGATTCAATGACCATCTGCGACTACCGCATGGTGGCCTTTATGAAGCAGGTCGCGGGAAAAGAAGCAATCTCTTGGCAACCGGAACTATTGACTGCTGGAGGCACGGATACTGCAGGCGTACAACGCATGGGCAAGCAAGGGGCGATTGCTGGAGCGATATCCATCCCGACGCGCCACTTGCACCAAGTGATTGAAATGGCACACAAGAAGGATATTGCCGATTCCATTGCCTTACTGGTGGCTTGTCTCGAGCAATTGGATACCTACGATTGGAGTCATTAAATCCCTAGTTTAATCAACTAGCAACAGCCCATGCCCATCCTCTCATTTATCATTTATTTCTTGACGCTTGGCCTTTCTGTTTTTGAGAGTGCTATTCAGAGCAGTACGCAAGTTCATTCGGATGCTTCCGACTGGCAAGTGCTCTTTAATGGCAAGGACCTGAAAGGCTGGGTTCCCAAGATCCACCACCACGAGGTGGGCGACAACTATGCGGAAACCTTCCGAGTACAGGATGGGGCCATAGCAGTCAATTACGAGAATTATGGAGAGTTTGACGATCGCTTTGGACACCTTTTTTACGAAAAGCCCTTCTCGAACTTTCACTTGGTTTGGGAATACCGATTTACGGAGCAGTTTGTGTCCACTGCACCCAGTTACACCTACCGCAATTCAGGAGTGATGTTTCACTCGCAGGCTCCAGAAAGCATCTTGAAAGAACAGGATTGGCCGATTTCGGTGGAATACCAGATGCTTGCTAGAGAAAAGGAGGGAGAGCCCAGACCCACAGGAAATATGTGTTCCCCAGGTACAGATATTGTCTATCAAGGCAAAATTGATCCTCGGCATTGCATCGACTCTTCCTCTCCAACCTTTGCTTGGGACGAGTGGGTGAAAGCGGAGTTGATTGTTTTTGGAGACTCCATCGTGCACCATATGGTGAATGGCGATACGGTATTGACCTATTCCTTTCCTCAAATCGGGGGAGGAGTAGCCAACCGCTACAATCCAGCACTCAAAGTCGATGGTACGCCCCTTCGTTCAGGCTATATCGGACTACAAAGTGAAGGACAGGGAGTTCTTTTTCGCAACCTAAAAATTCGTGAACTGAAGTAAACCTCCCGATCCCTGAAACATCAAGAATCGGGAGTGATACTTTATCCCAATTGGGCCAAACTTGCTTCTAGGGCCTTGATTTTTGCTTCCGCATCGGACTGCTTCTTTCGCTCCATTTCCAATACTTGTGCAGGAGCACCAGCCACGAAGCGTTCGTTGCTTAATTTTTTCTCTACCCCAGCCAAGAAGCCTTTCGTATAGTCCAGTTCCTTTTGGATGGTGGCTTTTTCCGCTTCCACATCGATGGAGTCACCCATAGGAATGAAGCATTCGTCTGCTTTCACCACAAAACTCATGGCCTGCTCCACTTTATCCCCAAACTGGAGGGAGGAAAGGTTGGCCAACTTAATCAACACGGATTCAAATCTGGTGTACAAACCTGGGTTTTGGGTGCGGATGGTCAAGTCAAGCGCTTCTTTTGGAGACATTCCTTTGGAAGCACGGAGGTTTCTGATCTGAGATACTACCTCAAACACTTGTGCTGCATCTTCCGTAATTTTCGCATCGAACCGCTTGGTTTCTGGCCAAGTCGCCAGGATCAAGGAATTCTCAACCGAACGTTCGCTGATCTGGTGCCACAATTCCTCCGTAATAAAAGGCATGAAAGGATGGAGGATCTTCAAGATGTTTTCAAAGATCTCCAAGGTCTTGTCGTAGGTGGCCTGATCGATGGGCTGCTGGTAGGCAGGTTTGATCATTTCTAGGTACCAAGCGCAGAAGTCGTCCCAGACCAACTTGTAGGTAGCCATCAGGGCATCTGAAATTCGGAATTTATCGAAGTGCTCATTGATCTCACTCAAACTTTGGTAGAACCGCTGTTCAAACCATTCAATGCTAGCTGCATTGGCAGTGCCATCGAGGCTTGGATCTATTTCCCATCCTTTGACGAGACGGAAAGCATTCCAGATTTTATTGGCGAAGTTTCTTCCTTGCTCCACCAACTTATCGTCGTAGGGGAGGTCATTTCCCGCAGGGGAAGAAAAAAGCATGCCTGTACGCACGCCATCTGCTCCATATTGAGCAATGAGTTCGAGGGGATCTGGGGAGTTGCCCAAGGACTTGGACATCTTTCGACCGAGCTTGTCCCGAACGATACCCGTGAGGTACACGTTTTTGAAGGGCTTCTCGCCCATGTATTCGTAGCCTGCAATCACCATGCGAGCCACCCAAAAGAATAAAATCTCCGGAGCAGTGACCAAGTCATTGGTTGGGTAGTAGTAGCTGAGTTCTTGGTTGGGCTTGCCTGTGGTGAATACGTCCGTATCAAATACGGAAATAGGCCAGAGCCAGGAGCTAAACCAGGTATCGAGCACGTCCTCATCCTGAGTCAAATCAGCCAGGCTGTATTGCGTGTTGAATTTTTGGTTGGCCAGGGCCAATGCCTCTTCTGCAGTTTTTGCAACTACATATTCTCCGTTGGGGAGGTAGTAGGCGGGAATTTGATGTCCCCACCAAAGTTGACGCGAAATGCACCAGTCGCGGACATTCTCCATCCACACGCGGTACATGTTTTTGAATTTGGGCGGGTGCAACTGGATGATGTCCTCCATCACTGCTTTGAAAGCGGGCTGGGTGATTTCATCCATTTTCAAGAACCACTGCATGGATAGCTTCGGTTCGATGACTGCATCGCTCCGTTCGGAGTGCCCCACATTGGAGGTGTATTCTTCCACTTTCTGAAGTTGTCCTGCTTCTTCAAGTAGCTTTCCAATTTTCTTACGCGCAATAAATCGATCTTCCCCTACGAGCAACTGTGCTTTTTCATTGAGGGTACCGTTGTCATTGAGGATGTCAATGACTTCAAGCTTGTGCTTGACACCGAGTTCGTAATCGTTGAGGTCGTGGGCAGGAGTCACTTTAAGACAACCTGTGCCAAACTCCATGTCCACGTAGCTGTCTTCGATAATTGGTATGCTTCGGTTGATCAATGGAATGATCGCACGCTTTCCTTTCAGGTGGGTAAATCTTGGATCTTCAGGATTGATGCAAATCGCCACATCCGCCATGATGGTTTCTGGGCGTGTGGTGGCGATGGTTAGGAATTGATCAGTAGTTCCTTCGATGGCGTAGTTGATGTAATACAACTTGGATGCCACCTCTTTCATGATCACTTCATCATCCGAAAGGGCTGTTTGCCCCTTTGGATCCCAGTTGACCATGCGGATGCCGCGGTAGATCTTTCCTTTTTGGTGGAGGTCCACAAATACGGAAAGGACGGCATCGCTGAGTCCTGGATCCATGGTGAAGGCCGTTCTATCCCAATCGCAAGAAGCTCCTAATTTCTTCAATTGCTCCAGGATGATGCCTCCATATTTTTCTTTCCATTCCCAAGCATGGGTGAGGAATTGCTCTCGGGTAAGGTCTTTTTTATCGATGCCTTTCTCTTTCAGGAGTTGAACTACCTTGGTTTCGGTGGCGATAGAGGCATGATCTGTGCCGGGTACCCAGCAGGCATTTTTGCCTTGCATTCGGGCGCGGCGAATGAGTACGTCTTGGATGGTATTGTTGAGCATGTGCCCCATGTGGAGCACGCCGGTGACGTTTGGCGGAGGGATGACGATGGTGTAGGGTTCCTTATTGGGATCTACGCTGGAGGAAAACAACTTGTGCTCCATCCAATATGCGTACCACTTGGCCTCGGCGGATGCCGGTTCGTATTTGCTGGCAATAGACATAGGTACTGAGTTCTTAAGTTGCAAAAATAGCAGAAAAAGTTTGGGGGCGGGAGCCAGAAAGGAAAGAAAAAGGAGGATTGGGTAGTGACCGTGGTTTGAATACCCAAAACCAAAGGATTCTGGAACCCTAGTAACAAAAAAAGCCGGGGAATCCCCGGCTTTGGATGGACTAGTTTTTATTCAGTTTTTTATAATTCTTAAAAGAATTAAGGGTTGAAGTTCCACTAGAAATCGGCTGTCGACAATGGACAGTGGACCGTTGGCAATTTTATTTTTTAATAATTGGCAATACAATTCGGCTTTGGAATTTGCCACCATGGTGGATGGAGTTATTGGCTACAATACCCTTGGTTTCGTCGTAGTTATTGCCTCCCGTATTCATGTTGCGGTCAAAGCGCGGGAAGTTGGAACTACTTACTTCGATGCGGATGCGGTGTCCTTTTTCGAAATAGTTGGAGGTACTCATGGGGGTCAATTTGATTTCGTAGACCTGGCCTTTTTCCATCCAAACTTCCTTCTCGTATCCGTCTCGGTAGCGCACCCGTTGGATGGTTTCGTCTAGGTTGTAGGCGGTACCGTCTGGGTACACGTCGATCAGTTTGATGGTCACATCCGTATCCTTCACGTCTGAGGATAGGTAGAGCACACTTTCAATAAATCCAGAAACTTCCACACCGGTTTCCAAAGGATCTGTGGTGTACACCAAGATGTCTTCACGAAGTTCGATCTCCTGCTGATCCATGGCCCCTCCCTGTACGGCATTGCCGGTACAGCAGACATTTCCTCCATTGGAGGTCACGGGATTCATGGGGTCGTAGCGGTAGTTGTCTTGAGTACTCGCTTTTGGAAGCTTCGCCACCAACTTGCCGTCCCCATTTCGGGTATTGGCAGCGCCTTTGGAATCCAAGAAGAATGGGGTCATCACCGCCTCTTTGGGTGGCCAAACGTCAGAAGATTGCCATACATTTTTACCCATCGTGTAATAAGTAACTTTCGGGAGTTTGGCGATGGTGTCGTTATCTTTTCCTTTTAGCCATCTATCAAACCAAGCCGTGATCACTTCATCGTAATTCCAGCGTGCATCACCCACACTTCGCTGTCCGATCATTGTGTTTTCGGTAGCGCGGGTAAACGAGCAATGCAAAACTGGAGCGATGACCAAATACTGATTGTCCCGAGCCATCTGGCTGATGGCATTGGTGCGGGCATGATTGTATAGCGCAATGTTAGGTGAGGAGGAGACATCGTACCAGGATACAAACCACATGCTCGGGGTATCAAAAGGCATGGAATCATGGTAAAGTCCACCTTGGTACCAGCGTGGATCATTTGGCTTTCGGGTGATCATCTCCTCATAGATTCCTTTCGGGCCATTTACATTTTTCAAGATGTCTTGAACAGGCAGATGAGATAGTGCGGCTTTCCAGTCTACTTTTGGGTACTCTGGAGCCATGTCGTAGAAGCGCTGTAAGCGAAGTAAATCTTCTTGGCCAATCCCCGCTTGCAGTCTCGGGGCTAGGGGATCGTGCTGGGTGCCGTACAGCCAAGAGGTGAAAAGCATCTGTCCAGCACCTCCTCGGTACCAATTCCCTTGCTCCATAAACTTCCCGATTCGTCCTACTCCCGCACCATAGGCTTGGGGTACCAAGGCAGCTAGGGCAGGGTGCTGTAGGGAGGCGGCGGCCATTTGCCATTCGGCAGTGGAGGAGCATCCGAGCAAACCAATTTTTCCATTACTCCAAGCCTGCTTGCTCATCCAGTCGAAGGCATCGTAACTATCCGTGAGGGGCAAGCCTAGAATATCCCAGTTGCCCTCAGAGAAAAATCGTCCTCGCTCGTTTTGAACGACATAGGCATACCCTTTCTTGACCCATTCCAAGGCTGTCTGCATGGTGCGGGAATTGAGTTCCCCATTGCCGTAAGTATTGAAGTTGTAAGGGGTCCGAGAAAATACGATCGGTACAGGCTGATCCCCCTTTGGACGGTAGATGTCTGTGGCGAGTCGGGTTCCATCCCGCATGGGCATCATCACTTTTTGATCGATGATGGCAACTTCGTCCAGTTGAACCAGCACGGATTTTTCTTGGGCAAATCCAGGTAGGATAGTTCCAGAGAAAAGCAGGAAGAAGAGAAGGAAAAGGATTTTTTTCATGGTCTTTTGGGTAAAAAGAGGGGAGTATGGTTTGCTGATTTAAAGGCAAATGCTCAGGTAAACAGCAGGTTACTAGAAAAGCAATTCCTAAGATAAAGGAAAGCAAGGCTAATTGTTGATGTAAGGAGAAAATTTTGAATCAACAAACTCATTTTTTTCGTGTTAAACAGGGGTAGGCCTTCTTGGAGTTTTTGAATTCAAGGCTTATGCCTACCTTGCAGCACGAAAAATTTTTACTCATGCTCACTTCTTCAACTCCAGCGATGACTACCTGGGTGGAACTACCTAAGCACACGGACTTTACGATTTACAGCCTTCCTTTTGGGGTGTTCAAAAGCAAAAAATTGAGCCCTCGAATCGGGATGGCAATTGGAGATCAGGTCATTGATTTGAGTGTATTGGATCAGGAAGGCTTCTTTGCCAACCTCTTTCTTCCGGAAGGGATTTTTTTGAAAGACAGCCTCAATGAACTGATCAGTTTGGGTAAGCAGAAAACCAAAAAAATCCGGGAGCGGGTACAGCAACTTCTTTTGCAAGAAAATGAGGAGCTTCGGACACATTCCATTCGAGGCAAGGTGCTCATCAAGAGCCAAGAAGTAGAGATGCTCTTGCCCGTAAAGATTGGGGATTACACGGACTTCTACAGTAGCATGGAGCATGCCACCAATGTGGGTAAAATGTTTCGTGATCCAGAAAATGCACTGCTTCCCAACTGGAAGCATTTGCCGGTAGGCTACCATGGACGCGCTTCTTCCATTGTGGTGTCTGGTACACCCATCCGCAGACCCAAGGGTCAGTTTAAGGATGCTTCGATGGACAAACCGGCTTTTGGACCCAGTCGGAGCATGGACTTTGAGTTGGAGCTGGCCTTCATTACGGGAAAGTCTACCCAGTTAGGAGATTCGGTATCCACCAAGGAAGCGGAGGACTACATTTTCGGGATGGTGTTGTTCAATGACTGGTCTGCACGAGACATACAGGCCTGGGAATACGTGCCTTTGGGGCCGTTTTTAGGAAAAAATTTCGGATCCTCCATTTCTCCTTGGGTGCTGCCTTTGGAGGCTTTGGAACCTTTTAGGGTACCAGGACCGGTGCAAGATCCGGAAGTATTGCCCTACCTAAGCTGTAGCAAGGATCATAATTTTGACATTCAATTGGAGGTAGGACTGCAGCCGGAGGGCCAAAAGGAAACAAAGATTTGTACCTCCAACTTCAAATACATGTATTGGAATATGGCTCAGCAGCTGGCGCATCATACGGTGAATGGATGCAATATTCAAGTGGGAGATGTGATGGCATCCGGGACGATCTCAGGACCTACTCCGGATTCCTTTGGATCCATGCTTGAATTAAGTTGGCGAGGGACCAAGCCTTTGGTGCTCGAATCTGGACAAGAGCGCAGCTTCTTGCAGGATGGCGATACCGTCGTGATGCGGGGCTTTTGCGAAAAAGATGGAATTCGCGTAGGCTTCGGCGAAGTTCGCGGCAAGCTCTTGCCTGCTACCTAAACACAAAAAAAGGTCTCTTTCCCAGAGACCTTTTTTTGTGGGGTAGTTACTTTTTGGAAGGGATCAGTGTCGCAAGTTTCTCGGGCTCGTCGGTAGTGATAAAATTCACTCCTTGATCTAGGAGCCAACTCATGTCTTCTTCTTTGTTTACGGTCCATGCATTGGTAGTAAGGCCGAGCGCTTTCGCTTCAGTAATCCACTGCGGCATGCGGCGCAGGAGAGAGATGTGGTAGTCAAACCCAAAAAATCCTGCTTCTTTCAGTTCCTTGGGAGATTTGTCTCCATTCAAGTAGGCCACATTGGCCTTGGGGTCGGTGGCGATGGCTTTGACTCCTCCTTCGTAGCTGAAGGTGATGTAGTCGACCCAGGCTTGGGCACCGAGTTCCTGTACCGTTTTTACGGACAATTCCCCCACGCGCTCACTTCGTGCCACGCTAATCAAGGAGGGTTTGAATTCCAGGACCAGCTTGGTGCTTTTTTGGGTCATTCCTTCTGTCAGATAGGCCTTGAGCGTAGGGATTTTTTCTCCATTCGGGAGGGTCTTAGTCAGTAGCTGCTCGTAGGTAGAGGTTTCGATATCCATGCCTTGAAGTTCGTGGTCGTGGTTGACTACCAACACCTCGTCTGCGGTCATCCACACATCAAATTCACTGCCTTCGCAACCGAGGCGGATGGCTTCACGGAGGGAGGCAATGGAGTTTTGTGGCAAATTTTGTGCTTTCCAAGCCCCGCGGTGGGCGATGATTTTATTTTGAATAAAGGTAGACTGAGCCAAGATTGGGTGTGAGAAAAAGGTCATCAAAAGAAGGGAGAAGATGATTTTTTGCATGGGAGGGAGGAACTAGATTCTAGATTTAAATGTAACAAAAATCTCAGGAGGGCGAGGGAATTGCTGGTAAACTTCACCAAAACTTAATCTAGTGGATTTTCATGATTTTGGTTAAAACAAAAAAAGCGCCCCGAAATTTCGGAGCGCTTTGTGATACTTATCGGGCCAAGAGATTACTTAAATCCTATATCGATCAAACTTTTGTGGCTGATTTTGATGGCTTCCATAGGGTCTAGACCGAAGGTCTGGTCTTGCTCTACTAGGTAGAATTCCATGCCAGACTTTTCTTTCTGAGCAAGGATGGATTTGAAGTCGATGGTGCCAGTTCCAACAGGGGCAAACTTGCCCTCTTTGTCCATGTCCTTTACATGCCAAGCCTTGAATCGGCCTGGATATTTTTCGAAATAGGTCAAAGCATTCGCGTTCGCTTTGGTTACCCAATAGAGGTCCATTTGGAAGTTGACCCACTCAGGGTTGCACTTCTCGAGCAGTACATCTTCAATGATGGTACCGTCAGCGAGCGGCATAAATTCAAAATCATGGTTGTGGTACAATAACTTCAGTCCAGCTTTATGGCATTTTTCACCAATCGTATTCATGATGGTTACCAATTCGTCTGCAGTGCCTTTCATGCCAAGTTTATTCGTAACAGGATCAACCGTAAACATGCCCATAGGAGGGATTGGAACCACAAAGTAGGAGATGCCGGCTGCTTTTACGTCAGCAATGAGTTGGTCTGCATTTTCCAAAGTGACCATGCCCATGTGCGCAGAAATGGCGGTTAAGCCGAGTGAGTCTAAGGTGGATTTGAATTCGGCTGGAGTCATTCCGTAAAATTTACCTTCGGCATAGTCCGCGGACTCTACGTAAGCATAGCCCGCATCCGCAACTGCCTTCAGGGTAGCTTTGGGGTTGATTGCCATGGAATCACGGAGGGTGTACAGGGCAAGTCCACCAACTCGGTCTGTGGTTTCAACCACGGTTTCTTCGGTAGTTTTGGCTGGACCGCAGGATACGAATCCTAGCACTAGGACAAGGAAGATGGAGAGAGAACAGGTTATTTTTTTCATAGGTTGGGCATTAAATTCAATCCAATATACTGATTTCGAAGTGAATTGAAAGTTCATTTTTAGTGAATGGAAGACCAACTCCGAGATGGTCATTATTTAAAGCCGAATAGTACGGGAAAAAGGAAAGTCACAATGGCCGTCCATAACAAATAAACGGGTAGGTAGCGCACTAGGGTAAATCCTACTTCTTCTAGTTTACTTTTTCCACGTACGGTCCGGATCAATTGCCGAGACACCATCACCAAGTGAACAAGCATGACCAAGTTGACCCCGAGCACTGCGAGTCGATTGGGTGTAATTCCCCATTCCGATATTCGAAACGCGATGGCAGAGAGTGCGATTCCATTGACCACAAGCGTGATGAGTGAAAGCAAAACCAGCACCCAGGTCATCAAGCCCACTTTCTTTTCTTCAAATGATTCGACTACCGAGAAAAAGATCAGGGCCATGACACCGAGGAGCAGTAGGTTAAACAGCAGTAAAAAATCTCGATCGCTATAGGGGTCCTTTCCTGCATAAGCGATGGCTACTAGGTAACAGGTAAGCATGATCAGCACCAAGGGGCTGAAAATCTTCGCCACGATGGGTGGGACCTTGTTGACCAATTCTGGATTGCTCTGGGTAATCAAAGTAGCCAAAAGGGGAGCAGCAGCTAGGCCATAAACTGCGATGTACTGGAAGTAAACATCTATAATATTGAGCCCAATTAGCTCAAAAAGGCCGATGGTGATGCCTGTCAGGAGCCCACCGGCAAGGATTAAAATTCCGCCAACGATGATGGTTTCCCCATTGTATTGGAGATAGGTCAATCGCTTGCTCAGGTTTTTGGTATCAGATCCGGAAAAGACCAGTCCGAGCATGCCCCAGAGAAATAAGGGAAGGTGGATGCAGGCCAAGACCACCGTGTCGCTACCCGTTTGGGTAGGAAGTAGGTTGATGTAGAGACCCGCCAGTAGTAGACTAGCAAGGGGAAAAAGAAAGTTGGAAATGGGCAACTTACTTTTTCGAATGAAGTAGGCACAGAGGAAGGGGAATACCACAAAGCCCAAGTTGCGGGCATAGAATTCATCTTCTTGGAGTGTAAAAATTACGGGTAGTTTGGCGAATGTTCCTGCAATTCCGCCAGCAATCAAGATAAAAAGCCAATCCGCTTTGGATCCCCAGTTCACTCCTTCGGATCCGTAATTCAGTCTTTCGTGCCAGGCATCTGCTAGCGGATTGCCTTTGATGCTGGGGTAAAGTTCATTGAAACTCTTAGCGAAGGAGCTTTTATTTTTCCGGTAGCGTTTTTCCAGTTCGGCTGGTTGATCAAGGAGGGAAAGAAGCGATTCGTTCATGGGCTGTGGTGTTGGTTTGTGGGCAGTATCAGTTCAGTTTGTCAAGAGGCCTTGTTTTGGCGAATTAATTGTTCGAGAAAGTCCAAATGGGCCTGGAATGCTTTTTTTCCTTTTTCGGTGACCACATAAGTGGTCAAGGGTTTTCTACCCGCAAAAGACTTTTCTACGAGGAGGAATTCAGCTTGCTCTAAGTGCTTGAGATGGGAAGCGAGGTTACCATCCGTCACTTGAAGTAATGTCTTAAAAGAGTTGAACTCGTAACGGGCATTGACCATCAAGATGGACATGATGCGTAAGCGCAGCACGTTGTCAAAGGCTTTGTCGTAGCCCTCTTGGATTTCAACGCTCATGACGGTAGTACATCAATGCTCCATAAATCAGGTGGAATACCCCAAAGCCCATTGCCCAGCAAAGCAATCCAAAATCTGGAAAGAAGGCGGCAACTAGGCCTAATACGAGTTGGGTGAATCCCAGGTTTTTGATCTCTCCTAGGGTGAATTGAGCAGATTGCACCAACCCAATTCCGTAGAATAGGAGCATGGCTGCAGGAATTAGTTCAAAAGCACTTTCGTGCAGCAAGGCAAAGCAAAAGAAGCCGCCTAGCGCAACTGGAAGGAAAAGCGCTACTAGGAAGCGTTTGCTTGCTGGGGACCAAAAGGGTTGGGTTGCAGCTGTTCCTCGCTTTTTGCTCAAAAAATAAGCGGAACTAACTGCTGCGATTAAGGTGGCCAAGCCCAGTAAAAGTAAGCGATTCAACAGGTCTCGGAAGGAAAGGGATTCGGTTCCTGCCCCCCAAATGCTGCTTGGGAAATAGATCCAGTACCAGGCCAAACCCGCTGCGGCAAGGGAATAGATCCCTGCTAGTATTCCTGAAAGCCCACTCAAGGATAGGAAGCGCGTGCTGCGCTCCATCATGGATTTGATTTCTGCTAATTCTTCTTCTGGTTTTCTCATTTTTAAAAGTACTTTGAAATACAAAGTAAATGATTTGATTTTTGTAATCCTACTCATGATAAAAAAGATTGGGTAGGGAGGGGATGCCTGTATGGCTTTCCTCGGGTTGAAACCCGAGGGTATGTATTGCTTCGTCCGCTAGGCGGACTTTCCCTCCTAAGTGAGGATCGGTCCACCTATGATCTGCGTATTTTTTCCGTGAAGATCTGCGTAAAAAACAGAGCACAAAAAAAGCCCCGTTCGGGGCTTCTTCTTGATTCAATTCATTAAGGATTACTGGAACAACTGCGGTGCAAATTGGCTCAAGTATACGCGCCAGTTTCTCCAGGTATGTCCACCCTCACTTTCCACGTAGGTATGGGGCATCTTCATTCCCTTCAATTTCTCCAAGTACTCCTGGTTTGCCTTGTAGAGGAAGTCTGTTTTGCCGATGGCAATCCAGTACAATTTGTACCCATTGTCTTGTTGCGCCTTTAAAGTTTGATCGAAATTACTGTAAACGCGACCGGTAGCATCTTCTCTAGGCATGATGGCGGCGGAGAACAAACCGATGTAATCAAAGGTGTTTGGGTAATAGCGGGAGATGTGCATCGTATGAAAACCGCCCATGGAAAGCCCTGCGACAGCGCGCTGCTTCTTTTCTGCCTTCACCCGATAGTTGCTCTCCACAAAACGAATGATGTCTTCAAAAGCGCCTTCATAGGTACCGTCCATCGTTTTAGGGATCATAAATTGAGGCTTGTAGAAGTTTTTGCTTCCCTCTCCAGGCGCGCCATCTTGGATGACGTTGCCATTGGGCATCACCACGAGCATGGGTTTGGCTTTGCCTGCTGCAATCAAGTTGTCCATAATCTGAGCCGTACGACCCAGGTTGATCCAGGCCTCCTCGTCTCCTCCAGCACCATGTAGGAGGTAAAGCACGGGGTAACTTTCTTTGCTCGTTTCGTATCCTGGAGGGGTGTAAATGGTAATGCGTCGATCCATGCCTAGACCTGGAGAATCGTACCAGCGTCTGCTTACAGTACCGTGTGGAATATCGTTGGTCTTGTACAAGTCACCCTGACCTCCACCGATCAAAAAGAAGTTGGTGGCCGTACCTACGTCACGAATCAAGAAGGGGTTGCTCGGATCGGTAGCAGTGAAACCATCTACCACAAAGGAGTAGGCGTAAAGTTCCGGGTTGAGGGCGCTGGTTTTAAAGGACCAAACGCCATTGGCATCTTTGGTTAGGGCTACCTTTCCTGGACCGTCCATTTGGCCCATGGGGGTATCCATTTTTACAGGAGGGAGAAAATCTCCAGTAACTTGAACCGCCTGTGCATTGGGAGCGAAGAGCCGAAAGGTGACGGTATTGTCGTCATGAACCTCCGGAGACTGGATATTTTGTGCTTGGAAGAGGGCTTCTTGTGCAGAAGCCGCAAATCCGAAAAGTAGGCTACTCATCAGTATGGCGATAATTTTTTTCATTCTGGGTTGGTATTTGAGCTGGTCTAAAGTTAGCCAATGACTAAGGAAGTGCAAGGGGATTTTTTTGAGTGGTTTGTATGGGGATATTTTCAAATAGGATATTCCTTCCCGCTTTAATTTTTGTTTCCTAGGTTCTTTTTTTCAGAATTTTGAAGAACGTTGAAAAAAGAGAGGATAACTAATGAATCACTTTTTACCGTGTAAAAAATTCGGATATGAGAATTGATCTGAAATCCCCTGATATTCTTTTCTGGAACTTCCAAAGTTCCGATTTCTGGAAAAATTTCAAGGATGTCTAAAAAATCATTCACTTGATTCTTGAATTTCAAGACTGAAGAATCTCCCCAATTGGTAAGAAGATAGTCTTGAATTCTTAAAAAATCGTGATTTGCCCTTTTGGTTACACTAATTTTCATGGTTTGCGCGGGAGAAACTCTTCCCTAGACATCAAATTGGCAGGGTTTTCAGCTTCTTCCAATGATAAAAAAATGGATTCTTGATTCTCCTTTGGTAATTCATTCCAAAGTTTGCCAGGAGAATTCACTTTCTTGAATTGGAGAAAATCTCGGAGGGTTTCCAATAATTGCTCGTTTTCAATTTCCTGCACGAGCTGGAGAACGGATGATTTTAGATGCGTTGACATGATTTTGATGAATTACCTCAAGTTAGGGAACATGAGGATTAAAGAAAAGATTTTTAAGCTATTTGTTGAATAGGTAACAAAGAAATCAATTACTCCCATCCACTGTATTTCAATTGATCCTTCCCTCCAGACTTTAACTAAAAACTTCATTTGTCAATCCCCACTGTCCACGGTATCTTTGCAGTTCAAGCAAAATTTGAAGCCGTGGCAACTAAAACCGTCAACGTAGGTTTGGTCCAACTCTCCTGCAAAGGGAATGTGACCGAAAACATGCAAAAAACAACTGCAGGCATACGCGAAGCCGCCCAAAAAGGCGCGCAGGTAGTCGTTCTGCAGGAACTCTTTCGCTCCCTCTACTTCTGCGATGTGGAGGAGTACGACAACTTCAAATTGGCCGAGGCGATTCCTGGCCCTTCTACAGAAACCCTTGGCGTACTTGCAAAGGAGTTAGGGGTAGTGATCGTCGCTTCACTTTTTGAAAAACGTGCGGAAGGCTTGTACCACAACACTACCGCCGTCCTTGATGCCGACGGAACCTACCTCGGTAAGTACCGAAAAATGCACATTCCGGACGATCCTGGCTATTTCGAGAAATTCTATTTTACACCCGGAGATCTGGGATACAAAGTGTTTGCCACCCGATTTGGAAAGATCGGAGTGCTGATTTGTTGGGACCAGTGGTACCCGGAAGCAGCGCGCATCACTTCCCTTATGGGCGCGGACTTCCTCGTGTATCCCACCGCCATTGGTTGGGCCAAGGCTCAAGATGCTGCCACCAACGAGGAGCAATACGGCGCTTGGCAGACTATCCAGCGTTCCCATGCTGTGGCCAATGGCATTCCGGTGGTATCGGTCAACCGAACCGGAGTGGAGGGAGAAATGCAATTTTGGGGTGGTTCCTTCGTAGCCAATCCCTTTGGTCGTGTAACCTATCAAGCCCCACATTTGACGGAAGAAGTTCATGTAGAAGCCTTGGATTTGAGCGGTTCGGATCGCTACCGCACGCACTGGCCATTTTTGCGGGATCGGCGAATCGATTCCTATGCGCCGATTACCAAGCGTTTTCTTGACGAAGAATAGGCCATGCAGCACCGTGTAGATTTGTCTAAAGGAGGATTAGTGACTCCGGCGGAACTTGGGTACTATTTTCCTGCGGAGTTTGCTCCTCAAAAAGCCATGTGGCTCAGCTGGCCTCACAAAGAGGAGAGTTGGCCTGGAAAAATCCAGACCATTTATTCCCCCTATGCTCAATTTGTCAAAGAAGTAGCCTCAGGGCAAGAGGTGCACATCAATGTAGCCGATGTGGCGATGCAAGCCTTTGCGAAGCAACAGTTGGAACTGACAGGAGTACGCATGGATCGGATTTTCTTTCACTTTTTCCCGACCAACGATGCCTGGTGCCGAGACCATGGCCCTGCCTTCTTGATCAATCCTTCTGCTGCCATTCCAAAGGTGCTCGTGAAATGGAACTACAATGCTTGGGGTGAAAAATACCCCCCGCATGACCTCGACAACCAGATCCCGATTCAAATCGCTGAAGCCTTGGGAATTCCCTACTTTACACCCGGCATCGTGATGGAAGGAGGCTCGGTAGAATTCAATGGAAAAGGCACCTTGCTTACCTCCACCGCCTGTCTTTTGAATCCCAATCGTAATCCGCACCTCAACCAAGCCCAGATTGAAAAATACCTCTGCGATTATTATGGGGTACAACACATCCTTTGGGTAGGGGATGGCATCCTGGGAGACGATACCGATGGGCATATCGACGACATCACCCGTTTTGTGAATGCGGATACCGTCGTCACTGTTGTCGAGGAAAATAAGGCAGATGGGAATTACGAGATCTTGCAGGAAAATCTTCACCTACTCCAACAAATGCGCTTGGAAGATGGGAAGCAGTTGAACGTGGTCGAACTACCCATGCCTGGCCCAGTCATTTGGGAGGAGCAGCGACTGCCAGCCTCCTATGCCAATTTTTACATTGCCAATGAAGTGGTGGTGGTACCTACCTTTAGAGATAAAAACGACCAAAAAGCATTGGATATCCTGTCTACCTGCTTTTCCAACCGTCGCGTGGTGGGCATCGACAGTACCGACATCATCTGGGGATTGGGATCTTTTCATTGCTTGAGCCAGCAAGAGCCAGCCGTGTAAGGATTTAGACTTAGATTCAGCTTAAATCCTGCTGTTTCATGCAGAATTTTCCATTTTTCTGTTGGTTAGTAAAACAAACGGCCTTCATTTTGATTTTATAGAAAACGAATTTGTATGAAACAGTCTCTTTTCTTTCTCTTGGTCTTGGCTATAGCTTCTTCTTGTGGGGTATTGCGAACATCTAGAACCAAAAATATCACCTACATGGAGGCAACAGCTACGCTTCCACAAAAGAGCTTGAATGTCTTTGCTCCGAGGAAGGCGAAAAATGCACCCGTCTTGATTTTTATCCATGGAGGAAGCTGGCACAGCGGGAGAAAAGAGATCTATGATTTCATGGGCAATCGTCTCGCTGCAAAAGGGGTGGTGTCGGTTATCATCGATTACCCCTTGGCACCTGCTTACCAACTTCCAGCCATGGAAAAAGCCAGTGCGCTGGCCGTTCAATGGGTGAAGAACAACATTGCTTCCTATGGAGGAGATCCTGCAAACATGTATGTGTCGGGTCACTCGGCTGGAGGGCATTTGGCGGCTTTGGTAGCGGTCAAGGAGGAGCCTTGGAAGGAATTGGGTACGACAAATCCGCTGAAAGGTGCTATTTTAAATGATCCTGCAGGCTTGGATTGGTACTGGTTCCTGACCGAACTCAAAGAAAAATACAACAAAGAAGACAATTACGATGCTTTTACGTCTGATCCAGTAGTTTGGAAAACCTATTCTCCCATTTATTTCTTAGGAGAAAAAGAGATCCCCCTATTGGTGATGGAAGGAGAGCGAACCTATCCAGGTATCAAATTGACAGTGGAGCGTTTCCGTAAGGCAGCAGAAGAAAAAGGTCTGGAATTGGACTATTCCTTTTATCCCAAAACCAAGCACATTCCCATGGTAACCCAGTTTTACTTTCCTTGGAGCAAGGGGTATAAGGATGTGTTGAAGTTTATGGAGGTAGGCCAGTAATTGGAGCTTCTTTGGCGGCTTCCAAATTTTTGGTGAACTTTAACCAAGAAGTCAGTTGGATGGCTTCGTTTACTGCATGAAAAGTAGCCCGCATTTCCCCATACTTTTAGGAATTTTCATCCTACTGCTAGGAGGATGTTCCCTTTTTTCGGAGGAAATTTTCCTAGAGGACGGAAAAAATATCCGCATACTGTTTGATGAAGGATTGAATGAGGATCCCCGATTTAGACTTCCCAAAGATGCCAATGGATATTATTACATGACTTTGACCAAGCCGGGTCAAAACATCCAGCGAATATCCATGCGGCTACTGGATGGACAGAAAATTGTAGACACCAAGTGTTGTGGACCTCGTCAGAAGATAAGCTGGGAAAGCAATCGCTTCTGGTGGATTTTGGCGGGAGACACGGTAGCCAATATCACTAAAACCTACTTCAATGAATTCACTGGGCAACTTCAATATTCTAATTTGCCCCCTTTAATTAATTGGAAAGATGAATTGGTGCCTACTATCAATTCTTCCTCCTATACAGATGAGTTTACCGGTCGCACCAGTACAGTGATTGCACCCATTGGAAAGATGAAAGGAGATACCTTGACCGTTTATGCACGGTATTACCACAGCATTTCGAGTTTTAAGAAAAGCTCCAGTTTTTTCACTTCCGCGGGCTCTTTAGAGATTGTGGATTCCGTAAAAATTGTATTGAGATAAAATAGGTTGTTTTTAACTGAAGTAGTCCCTATTCTTTGCGCAATAGCCATTTTTTAGTTTAAAAAATCAAGCTCAACCGATCGAAATCTTCCTGATTCAAGTCGCTCCATTAAACGCCCATAATCCTCTTCCCAAAAAGGAGAATCGTAATTCAATTCTGCGAGTTTCTTTTCTGCTTCAATTTTGGCCACATAGGCTTTCGTCAGTTGGCTATACTTTCTGTGGGTAGTTTGGTAAGCTTTTCGAAAACCAGGGGAATTTTTCAAGTAGGTGTATGTTGCGGGTTGCTGAGTTTTTGCGAACAATAAATATTCTTTGATGAAAAAATCGAACTCAAAAAAAGCGGTCATTTCGCTGGCGCTGTGCTTAACCCATTGATTGAGGTAGTCTGAACCAAACAGCTCCTTGTACACCGGCAGCATGTCATACTGGTACTTCGAGCCTAAGTAATAGGCATTCAATTCATCCAGCAAGCCAATGACCCCATGTGCTTGCGTGGAGCTATTTCCTTCTATGTAGGTATCGTAGCGGAAGGTTTGCAGCTCGTAAGGAATGGTCTCTGAGAGTTCATTGGAAGGAAAAATATATCCCTCCTCAATTTCTATCCAAAATTCCTCTCCAGGAGCATGGTAAAATCCTTGTTGGATATCTCCAATCTCAATCGTTTTGGTACAATTGCAGTTCATCAGTTCAGCAAAATGGATTAGTCCACCGTAGGCATGGCCAATTTCATGCACATTCGTAGACATGCTGACCAAGGCACTTTGGTAATCTCGGTCTTCCAAGAAATAAAGTGCATCGGTACTTTTGCTGGAGGAAATCACACTTTCTCCTCGATCAATTTCCAGCTGGCTTGGAAGTTTATCATAAGACTTCAACAACTGTAGGGAGGAGGGAGAATGGCTTTGCATTCGGTCTAAAATCCAGGAAGTAGCATTTCCCTGGGAATACCCAGGCAAGGCAATGAGGGTTCCTAGAAGAAAAAGAAGTCGAGTTGGGATGCTCATGAAAGGACCAGCAATGGTGAAAGGGATCGAGATAAGTTGACTTAGTTAGCTGTTTAGGTTAATAAACATAATTGAAAACGTGCCAAATGGCAACAAATTCTTCCATGCGCACGGCTTGATCTAAGGTGAACAAAATGTCTCCTGAATAGCTTGAATTTCCCTTGTAGATCTTTCCTTCTTTACGCGTGGCTAAGACATCCCCACTGTAGGTAGAGGTGCCTTCGTAAACCTTCCCATCGGAAAAGGTCCATCGAATATCTCCACTGTAGGTTGAATTACCAGCATATACTTTGCCTTCCCTTAGGGTATACAGGACATCCCCGCTGTAGGTGGAGGTCCCAGAATAGATTTTACCATCCCGAATGGTCACTAGGATATCCCCACTGTAGGTGGAAGTGTTTTTGTACACTTTCCCCTCAGATAAGGTACAAAAGATATCTCCTGAATAGGTAGAGGAGCCTTTGTACACCTTGGTTTGTGCCTTCACCACTAATGGGCAATATATAGTTAGGACACTAAAGACAATTGTAACGATTAGATGCTTCAAGATAGGTTGGATTAGTGTTTTAATTTAGATTCACCTGACTCCATCAAACCTACAAAAAACAGATTAAAAAAAGTGAGGTAGGGTATTGGAACTACTTTTCATTTTTTCATATGGAAGCTTTATTTTTTAGGGAGCCTGCATTTTTATATACCAGGGATATAATTTTTTACTGTTCTAATTTTTAAAAAATTCGACTAGCTTTGTTTAGGACTCACCCTCCTTTTTCATCTTGTCCTTTCTACGTATGAATGCAGTGCAGCACCTTGGTTTAGTGCTTCTCCTATTTTTCAGTTCGTGTACGCAAGAGGAGCCTCAGCTGCGTGCCTCAGTACAATCCGATGACTTTACCCCAGCCGTGGCGCAGGGTTACCTCATCGAAAATACCTACTATACCTTATCTTATTCCAGTACGCATCGTCAGGCGGAGTTTGCGTCCTACTTCCTTAGCCCAGCGAGCATTCAAGGAGGGCAGGAGCGAACGGATGATTTCCGGGTGGATCCGAAAGTGAAATCCAATCCTGTAAAAAGTACCGACTACCAAGGTTCGGGCTATGACCGGGGACACCTCTGTCCAGCAGCAGATATGGCCTTGAACTTGACGGCCATGTCCGAGACCTTCTTTATGTCCAACATGTCGCCCATGACCCCCTCTTTTAATCGAGGGATTTGGTCCAAGTTGGAGGATTGGGTACGAGATGCTGCCTTACAAGAAGGAGGACTATTTGTGGTCACTGGGCCGGTACTTTCCAAATCCTGTGGTGCGATCAAGCAGTCGATTACAGTGCCTTGTTCCTACTACAAGATTGTGTTTAAAGGGGGATCAAACCCCAAGATGATGGGTTTTCTCCTTTCCAATGCAGGTGCTTCAGGTTCGGTGCAGCAGTTTGTAGTCACCATTGACGCCCTCGAACAACAAACAGGAATCGATTTTTTTCCTCAGCTAGAAGATGCTCTGGAGCAGAGTCTTGAAAGTAAGGTGAGTTTAAGTGGCTGGAGATTTTAAAGTAATTCGAGCAGTTTTTTTTGTGCTAACCTCAGCTGAGAGTTAAATCAATAGTGCTCCGAATCGATTTTAAATCTCTCAATCAAAGGAAAAACAATTCAAAAGCTACTTGTGTAATAACCCTAAGTTCAATTTCTTATAGTTCTAAGTAGCGTTCAGGAAAAATCATTGTTTGTACCAATTATTTATAGGCTCTTGGAAAGCAGTATTTACACTAGAAGTTGCTCGTCTACTGCTGTCCAGTCAAAAAAGCTTTTCAGGCGGACTTTTCTTTAGTTGCCTCTTTATCAATAAGTAAAATTAAAAACAGTCAGTTTTTATTTATTATAATTATCTTATACTTTTGATTGTATAAACTTTATTTATTTGAAGAATATGAAGAAGACAATAATAATACTCGCGTCCGTCGGAGTGCTCCTTGTTTCACTTGCTATTGGCTTGTACTTTATTTTTGGAAGATCAAATGCATTACTAGCCTATGTTCCGGACAATGCCATTGCGGTAGGAAAAGTGGATGTGAAAAGTCTTTTAACTAAAATGGACTTTGACAAGATAAAAAAAGAAGATAAGGTGGCGGATCAATTGGATGAGGTGAAAAATGAAATGCCTGACTTTCTCTCAGAAGCGATGGATTCGCCATTAAGTACAGGGCTTGATCCATTCAAAGACCCAGTTGCATTTCTAACGATTGATAGAAAATCGGGTGAAGCACAAATTTCTGTGCTGATGAGTGTCCAAAGTCAAGAGACTTTTGGAGAGTTCCTTAAAAAACTTGATGCAGAATTAGATTTAGACTACAAGTTTCGAAAAGATGAGGAAAGAGATTTTGAAAAAGCATATCCTGAAAATGTAAGAGATAGAAACCATGCCATCGCATGGAATGGGGATGTGGTAATCTTATCCATTCAAGATGGAAATTTTGAAGATGATACCATGTTGGACCTAGTGGAAAATACGCTGTTTCTAGATGAGGAGCGTAGGTTGACAAACTTAGATGCATTCAAAGAATTTGAAGGTAATCTAGCGGACGCTGATGTTTTTCTAAATCTTCCAGCAATTTTGAAGGAAAGTAAAAACATGGATTTGCCTGAGACATTTGCCTCCCAAATTGATAATTTAAATGGAGCATCTCTCCATTTAGGATTCCAAGAGGAGAGTGTAGACCTCGCCTTGCATATGTATTACAAAGACCAAGAATTGGCTGAAAAGAATAATTTTTTGGGAGGGCCTAATGATTCCAAAATCACGAAGTATTTGACTTCCAATGGAAAAGCAATCGGTGCCATGTCCCTATCCTTAAAAATGGATAATCTGGTTGACTTGGTCCAAAAGCTGGATGAAAATAATGAGATTAATGATGGATTAATGACCGGGTTTAACCTTTCATTAGATCATTTTGAAAAAATGCTTAGTGGAAGTATGGCTTTAAGCCTTACGGAGCTCAAAAAGGTTGAAATTACCGAATACCAGTCTAGTTATCAGTATGATCCTTACAGTGGTCAAATCTACGAGGAACAAACACCGATAACCTACGAAAAAACAGTTCCGATATTCAACTATCAATTGGGAATTTCAGATGCCAACCTAAGTAGTAAGCTTTTGGGTAAGCTCGAGGAGTTGAATTTGATTGTAAAAGAGGGCAATGTGTATGTGATGGAAAATAGTGAGTTTGGCACACTGAATTTAGTGGCTAAAAATGATCTATGGATAATTTCTAATGATCCCAAGTCAGTCAATTTGGCTGGAAATGGAGAATGGAATGCACCCCAAAATGAGGATTTGAATAAAGCGCTTACTTCGGAAGCCGTGGGGATGTACTTAAGCTTAGATATCAATGAATATGGTACCCCTGAGGATGTGCGAGATTTAAAGAATGAGGCAAATTTTGAAGACATCGAAGAACTGGCCAACTTACTTAAAAATGTAAATGGGTATGGTAACAATGAATCAATCTACCTCAATATTGGGTTGAAACCTGGAGAAGGAAACTCGCTTTACAGGATATCTAAAGCTTTGGTAGATATTGCTAAGTTATAAAAGACAATTCTTGCTCATGCATAAGTAATTCAGTTGGGGGCTTAATCAAGTCCCCAACTTTTTGCATATTAATCCTTCATGCGCTCTCAAAATAAAGGTATGTTTTCTGGTAGTCTAGCGATTTCGAACTTTGAAAAGCGAACGAGTTCCCAGGTAATTTTTTGTTTTCTCTATTCGCTAGTTGATGGCTGATAACTTTACACTGCGTCTCCAAAAGGTACTCCCTTTTCCTTTAATCGGAAGAGGTCAGAATACGATTTGGCAAAAAGACATTTCGCTGACTAGCGGTAAGAATTATCAAATACTTGCCCCATCAGGTACAGGAAAGTCTACCCTTATTGGGATTCTAAATGGGATTCGTAAAGATTATTCTGGAGAAGTTTTTATAGGAGATGAAAATCTGAGCAAAGCATCCCTAGATCGTTGGGTAGAGATCCGTAGGAAATACATAAGCACCGTATTTCAAGACTTAAGGTTATTTGACCAGCTTACTGCGGGTGAGAATATTTTCCTAAGTGGAGGCTTTGAACCCTCCACTTTTTCTAAAGAGCAGGTTTTCGATTGGTGCGTGCGCTTGCAAATTGAAGGAAAGTTGAATGATAAAATGGGACAGCTTTCCTATGGACAAAAGCAACGAGTAGCTCTCCTACGTGCACTCAACCGTAAATTTAGATGGTTGCTTCTAGATGAGCCTTTCAGTCACCTCGATGTGGACAACATGCGAATTGCGTTTGATTTAATCAAAGAGCAGTGTAGGGAGCAGCAAGCTGGGTTAATTGTAACAGGACTGGATCATCGATTCAATCAAGATGAATTTGAAACCCTAGAAATCTGATGGAACCCCGGAAATCCATAGCCTTTCTACTTCGAAGTACACAAAGCCCCCTTCAACTTATTTCTGGGGTTTTTGGGTCTTTTGTTGGGATCTTTATTGTAGGTCTTGCGGTTCAATTGTATGTAGAATACACCCATTTGATTTCAAATCAAGGCAATGCTGCAGGATATCAATTTATCATAATTAATAAAAAGGTATCTGCTCTAAATACCTTCAAACAAGACATTAGTCAATTCTCTTCCGAGGATCTAGATAAAATTAAGGGACTGGGTGTGGTGGAGGATATTGGAATTTTCAAGTCAAACCAATTTTCTGTTGAGGGAATTTTACAGATTCCCGGCCAAAATGGAGGCTTTGGTTCAGAGATGTTTTTTGAATCTGTAGCGGATCAGTTTATCGACCAAACTCCTGAGGATTGGGATTGGAAACCAGGTGAAGAAACGGTTCCTCTTATTTTACCGACTGATTTTCTCAATTTGTACAACTTTAATTTTGCTCCAAGTCGAGGTCTTCCGGTGTTGTCTCAGAAGACCACCAAACTAGCTCGATTTTCGATTGCAATAAGTGGGGAAAAAGGTCAGGAAACCTTCGCTGGGAGAATTGCAGGCTATTCGAGCAGAATAAACTCTATTTTGGTACCCATGTCATTTATGGACTTTGCAAATGAAAAATTCACTGCAAATACGCCTCAGAAGACAGGCAAGATTATCGTTTCCATTAAAGATGATAAAATAGCTACTCTTTATAAATTAATTAAGGAGCTGGATTGGGAGACCAATGAAGACAAATTGCGATCTGGTAAATTTGCCGCTATTTTGGAGTTGTTGATTTCAATGATGGTACTGGTTGGACTTGTGATTGTAGCCGTATCCTTTTCTTCTACCATTTTATATGTCATCCTTGCGATCAATAAATCACGGTATGAAATCGATACCCTGATGCTTATTGGAGTTCCTAGAACCTTTATTGTTCGATGGTACATGCTTAATCTAGGTGCAATTAATGCCCTGATCGGTTTGGTTACCTGGATATCCTTAAGCTACCTCAAAAGTTCGATGGATGGATTTGCTGCAGCTTACAGTTACGAACTATACGATGGATTACACCCCTACACTTACTTTACAGTAGTTTCAACCCTAGTGGTAATTTGGGGAATACAATTTATAAGAATTCGAAAATTGGATAAGTAGGAGAGTAGCTTTTTGTATAATCCTTTCAAATTTTTGTGCTTAAAGCTTTATTAAGCAGTTAGTTGGGATTCTTATTGAATAGTTCTTTATGTCAAAAAATCATAACCTTTCCGCCACTAGTAACTAGTACGAATCAAAGAAATTAATACGTAACGTACACGATTAACACGATTCTATTTTATTTTTTAGCTACTTGACGTTTATTTTTAATAATAATTTTTTTTGAATAAAACCATTTTGAAATATGAATTTCAATTTTAAAAACTGTCAAGATGAAAGTTTGCACTTATCTTTAAACCTCACAAAAAAGTCATTTTTTGTAAGGGCTTTTAAATATAATTTTCTAGCACTTTATTTCCTGACAATCACCTTTGCCTACACCTCGGGAAATAAAACAACTCCAAATGAGGTTATCCTAGAAGATTCATTTATTAACAATGTTCCTGTAATTACTTCTGCAAAAATGACTGCTCCTGGAATTCTTGAAATCCAATTTAAAGCCCCTTTAGAAGCAAGTTTACTGAAGTATGAATACGCAGCAGATGGTTCGCCGTTCTGGAGCAGTATTGAAAATATATCCTCTCCACTTCCTGTGAATGGAGCAAATGGAACAATTACCATTACTTCATTTTCAGGTAAATCATCAATTCGAATTAGGGCAATTGGATCCAATTTGATTTATGCGTCAGATCCATTTTTTATTACAAATTCACCCTCAGCAATTCAACCAACTTCGAAGTAAAGTAGGCAATATTCCTCCTTAGCTTCTTCCGAAAAGCATTCCATAAGAAATGTTTGCCCTTACTGGGCTACCTGATCCAATTCTTCGAATCCATCAAGAAGTCTTTTCCAATCTCTTGGTCGATTTAGAGGATTAAATAAAGGAGATACTTATATCTATTTTTTTTCTCTTCTAGTTAATTCTATCAAAGAAAAAATTCTAGTTTAATGAAGAAAAGAATATTGAAAACCCAAAATCTAATTAGCCTAGCAGTTTCTTCTTTTTTATTTATTTTATTAATTTTTTTAATATTTAAACCTGAGAATCTTGAGCCTTGCGACTGTGTAGATTTAATGAAAAATGGGCCAGCTACACCAGTCAATTCTTTAAAAGGGGGGGAGGTAACTCAATTTAAAGAGCAAAAGAATTTGACGGAAGAGCAATTTCAAAAATACCTAGATTGCGAAAAGGAATTTCAAAGCTATGACCGTGTGACTTCCTTGTGTAATGAGGGAAAAAAATAACAAGGAGAAGTAGAGAATTGAATGAACAAGCATTTTTTCCTTTCTAAATCCTCAAGGGCTAACTTTTTATACCACCTTCCCATCTTCCATTTCAATCGTGCGATCGGTGGATTTCGCAAACTCTTGGTCGTGGGTAACGATCAATAGGGTTTGTCCCAACTCTTGAGTCAACTCCTTGAATTTGTCAAACACCAGGGCCGAGTTTTTGTGGTCTAGGTTTCCAGTAGGTTCATCTCCCATAATCAGCAGCGGATCATTGATCAACGCTCTCGCGATGGAAACCCGCTGTTTTTGCCCTCCAGACAATTGGTTGGGCTTTTTGTGGGCATGGTCCTGCATGTCAAAAATCCGCAACTTTTCCATCGCCCGATCAGCAATCTCCGCTCGGGGATGCTTTGCCAATTTGAGTGCTGGAATCATTACATTTTCCAATACCGTAAACTCGTTGAGCAGGTAATGGAATTGGAAAACAAAGCCGATTTTTTCATTTCGTAATTGGGAGAGGTAGGTCGAATCTTTGCCGGTTATAAGGGTTCCATCCAGCCAAAGCTGGCCTTCGTAATCCGTATCCATGGTGGATAGGATGTACAGGAGGGTGGATTTTCCGCAGCCTGATTTTCCCATGATGGATACAAATTCCCCGCGATTTACCTGGATACTTACCTGATCCAGCACCTGGGTGGTGCTGGCATTGTAGAAATACTTGCTGATGGATTTGGCCTCCAATACCCGTTTTTCAGTCATCTATTTGCCACGAATGATTTCTACAGGATCTATACTAGATGCTTTTCTGGCGGGAAAAAAGCCAGCCAAGTAGGTAGTTAACAACCCAAACACCCCGCCAATGAGGTAAAACTTCGGGTTGTAGTCGATTGGATAGGTGGTGATCGTGGGTAAGGCATCCGTTTCAAATGGAATGTGATCAATCAGTAGGCCCAAAAGGTATCCTACCAGCAGGCCCAAGCTGCTGCCCACAAGTCCAATGAGGATGGCTATGGTAATGAATATACGGTTGACATCCTTCGGACTAAAGCCAATGGCTTTCAGGATGGCGATGCTGTCTAATTTCTCATAAATCATCATGTTGAGGATGTTGTAAATCCCAAATCCAGCCACCACGAGTAGGGTGATTCCTACCGCATAGCTAATGATGTTGCGCACTGCTGAACCCGTTTCAAACTGTGCATTGACGGTTTGGATGTCGTCTGCGTCCAACTCGAAAATCGCGCCCAATTCCTTCGCCAACTGAGGTGCTTGGTTGAAGTCATGCAACTTGACTTGAATATCTGTCAGGTAGGAGGCAGGTTGCCCCAGCATTTTTTGGACTGTAGCCAGGGAGGCATAGCTGTTGGTCTTGTCAAAATCCCCCAATCCACTTTGAAAAACGCCTACCACCTTCAGCTGGATGCGGTTGCCTTGGGCAGTGGTCACTTGGACAACATCTCCGAGTTTGGCCATCATCCGATCAGCCACTCCTTTTCCCAAAATGATCGTGTTCAATTGATTTAGATCCTCGACCCGGCCTTCGATGACATACTCCTCGAATCCAAAAAGTTGGGTTTCCTTAAATCCATCAATACCATTAATGTTGCTACTCAGGTCCAGGGTACCCACATTGAAAAATACCTGTGCTGCAAGTTTGGGGCTTACCCCAAGCACCCGAGGATCCTGTTCCAACTGTTGGATGATGGCGCGGCTATTGTGAAGGGCCAATCGGCTCGTACTCGGCTTCACCGATCGGATGGAGTGGAGGTCAGCTGCAAATTCTGGACTCAGCTCTATGGGCTGATTCGGGTTGGGCTTGATTTCGTTGTAAAACCGGATATGTGGGGTCCGATTCAAGATCATCCCATCCAGCAGGGAGTTGAGTCCATTCATAAAGCCCAGTAGGGCGATAAACATGCTGATGCTAAACAAGACGCCTATGGCAGCCACGAGGGTTTGCTTGATTCGTGCCAGCATCAGTGCTTTGGCGATTTCCAGGATTAGTTTCCAACTCATTTTTTGGGTGGGATCAACCCGGTTTTTTCCTCCAAGCCTCCAAGGATTTCAACAAACTCGTAGGTCTTTATTCCTAGCTCCAGAGTCAGTGTGTCTCCATCCTCGGTGATAACCTTGTTTTGATCCAAGAGTATATTTCGAGGGATGACCAGCGCATTCGGATGAACTTGTACCAAGATATTGGATTCCAAACTTAGGTTGGGAAAGAGTCCGGGAGGGGCTGTGACGAATTCGGCTTCTACGGTAAAGGTCTTCGACTTCGCATCCATAATGGGGTGGATTTTGACCACGGTAGCCTCGAATACGGTTCCTTTAAAACTATCCAGGGTCACCATGACTCGCTGCCCTTTTTGAACGGTTACGATGTCGTATTCATCCACCTGCAGCTCCAGGATAAATTCCCCCGCCCGGCCGAGGATGGCTAGGGGAGTTTGTGGGCTGGCCATTTCACCTACTACCTTGGGCAAGGCGTAAACGATGCCCTCGATCTTGCTTTTTAAAATGGTGCTGGTCTCCAGAGACTTGCTGATGGCGAGGTTCTTGCTGGCGGTTTGGTTGCCGAATTCTAGTTCTCGTTTAAGATCTTGGTAGTTCAGGCGAGCAGATTGGTAGGCTAGGGACGAACTTTTGAATTTCAATTCCCGCTGCTCCAATTCAATGGCTGGTCCTATTCCTTGGGCCCAGAGGTGTCGCTGCCGCAGGAGCAGGAGGGAATCGTTGGCAGTAGTGCTTTTGGCGAGTTCGATGGCCAATTCCAGTTCGCGAAGCTTGGTTTGGGTAGCCATTGGGGCTGCGAAAAACTGGGAGATTTCCGCATTTTCTCGGCGGAGGCGCTCCTGTTCGTTGAAAATCTGGAGGAGCGGGGTACCGATGTGTACGGTGTCCCCTTCAGAAACAAAGAGTGCTTGGATGGGACCTGTGGCCAGGGCAAAGGCCTCGTACTGATCCTTGGCGCGGACATAGCCCGAGGCATAAACCGATTCGGTGAGGGTTTGCCTGCTGGGATACACGACCTCTTCCTTCACTTGGCTACAGGCGATTAAGCATCCGATGACAAGGAGCAGGAGAACTGTTCCCAGGTGTCGGTAAATGGATGCTCCCGTAGCCATGTGCTTGCGATTAGGTGAACTCAAATATCCCTATTCCCAAGCAGGAATTTCATGACTAAAGTCAGTTGGGGCAGTGGGGAGGAGGAGTTAAAAAAATGGGAGTAGCCCGTTTCAAACTTTTTCTCCAATCCATTAGTTTCTTGTATATGAAAACTCTTATTTGGATAGCAGGCAGCGTAATCATTCTAGGTGGAGTGATTTCTTTTTTCTCATTTCGGTTTAAAGGCATCGAGACGCCCAACTATAAAGTGATCAAAACCATTGGGGATGTGGAAATCAGAGAATATCCCCAGATGATCCTCGCACAAACCAAATTGGGAGGCAAGCGCTACGAATCCAATGGGAACAACGGCTTCGGTGTAGTGGCCAATTACATTTTTGGTGGGAATCAGCAAAAGCAGAAGATTGCGATGACTGCTCCAGTGATCATGAACATGTCTGATACGGATGCATCCATGTCTTTTGTGATGCCCAGCCAGTACCAACTATCAGACCTTCCTTCGCCCAACTCCAATGCAGTTTCGCTGGTCAGTCAAGATTCCATGAAGCTGGCAGTCTTGCGTTTTGGAGGATTCAGTTCCGACGAAAAAATCGCAAAGTATGCCCAACTCTTAACCCAAGTCCTGCAAGAAAATAATATCCGCACCAAAGGGTCTCTTTTGTACATGGGCTACAATGCCCCTTGGGATGTGATTAATCGCCGAAATGAGGTGGCTTTTCAGATTGATTAGTTCTTTCCTTGAATGATTTGAGTACTTGCTCTATATTTTAATAAAACTTTAAAGTTGAAATCTTCAAAAATTGCTAGTGAATCTTTTCTGATGATTTTTAAAAATTGAATGGTTTTTTATTCAGTTAATTCTACAAGAGTTTCCTTAATTAGTTTAATCATCCGTTGGTTTGTCTCTGCATCCTTTACAGCGATCCTAACCGCTCGCTCTCCTATATTTTTCCCCATGTTGCTGACATCTCGTAGGTAAAGATTTTTTTGTCGACACCTCTGAATAAATTCATTTACTGAAGGTACGTTTGCTGGTAGATAAAAGAGTAAAAAATTGGCTACCCCGTTGATGATTTCGGTAACTCCTAGTTCTTGCAAATCTTGTTTAAGTTTCTCTCTTAATGTGTGCGTGGTTGCATACTGCCTTTGATAATATTCCTCATCGCTGAAAGCAGCAATTGCGGCTGCTTGTGCAGGTAAACTAAGGGCCCAAGGAGGAGAATACTGTTTTAAAATTTCAATCAGATGAGGAGAACAACATAAATAGGCTGACCTAACTCCACTTAGGGCATAGACTTTACTCATTGATTTACAAACAATTACGTTTTCAGTTTTTATGGCAAACTTCTCTAGCGATTCATCTGTTCCTATATACTCCACATAGGTTTCATCCACCCAAACCTTTGTGGAAAGAGGAACTTGCAGCAGCATGTTTTCCATTTCCTGTTTGGATAGGTGCACTCCAGTTGGGCTATTTGGATTGACCAGAATCACCATGTCGTATCCTTTCTGTATCTCTAGGAGCAGATCCGTTGTATTGACTACAAAACCCTTTTCACGATAAAGATTAAATCGAGTGATCTTACAGTGAATTACCTTTTCCAATACATGCATGTATTCCCCATAGCAGGGATCAAGTAATAGAACCTTTGAGTTTTGATTTAAAAAGCAGGGTAATGATAAGAATATGAGATCGGAAGATCCAGCTCCAGGCAAAATTTGCTGTTCGTGAATTCCCCTTGCACTTGCTATCACTTTGACTAGTCCTTCAGCATGAGTTGGAGGAGATGTTTGTAGGAGAAATCTTAAATTCTCTTGAATGGCTGTTACCACCTTTGGAGATGGAGGAAACCAAGCGTCTAAAACATCGGCATTAATGATTTGTGCGGCCTTGTCCAAGGTTTGCAAATCTTCACCTATGGCCTTAAAAAATGATCCTCCATGGTAACAGGCAGCAGGACCAAAAAAAAGATAGGGTAGCTGCCAGTCTATTTTATTCTGGATGGCCTCATAGACGGATCGATTTTTAGCTACGACTTGCTCAAAATCTTCAGTTGAAGCCACCGCTAATTCGTAAGATACTTTGCCGGATACCGTACTCAAATCCAAGGGCTTTAGCCCTGCTTTTCGGTACATGTTTAGTAAATCTGCACGGCAAATAGCTACTACATGTTTGCCTCCATGTGATTGGACCCAGCGAAATGCAGCAAACATCAAACTCAGTGCAACATAACTGGATCGATGTTTATTCAGAACACTTAGCAAACGTATTTCATATAAATATTCATCAAATACAAAAGGGATTTCCGAGCGCGAGAAATACTTTTCAACCGAATATTTTTTAGCATTTGGGGAGGTAATACTTATAAATCCAATAATCTCCTTTCCTTGTTTTGCCACGATGTAATTATTTTCCGAATCAAGACTATCCGTAAGTTGTTGAATGGAATTGGTGCTGTGCTGATTGAGTTCCTGCGCATAAATGGAGTGACGAAGCGTGTAGATTTCTTGTCTATCCTGATTAGAGGCAATCGCTAAAATTATTTGTTGATTTTTCATCTCAATGGTTTTTTAAAATCAATTTTTTTAGAAAAATCTCTAATCGTTTAACTCTTAAGTAACGCAAAAAAAATGGAATCAAAAAGTCGTTTGAATTGTGTTGAAATCCCACTCTCCAGTCTTTGATTTAAATGAGATTCTTAATTCAAATTAAGGTGCTCAAAAAAGACCTCTCAAAATTCCCTATTCAACGCGTCTTAGTAGATTGGAAACGCAAATAAATTCCAAATTGAATACCAATTCTACAAAATATTGCAGTCGACTAAGAGGTTTTTCCCAGTGGTGGACTTCTTCAAAGTTTGGATAAAATCGAGATGGGAAATTTCAAAAATCTTGAATACACATGTGCCACTAAAAGTTATTCAGTTCCTGTAGGCGTACGACTTAAACTAAGTTTTTTCTTCATTTAAATTCTATTTCGATCCTTTTCCTTGCTCATAGATGGCTATCGCTTCTGGCAGCAATGAATTTAGTCGTTCCATACGTTTGGAATGACCTGGGTGTGTAGACAAAAATGTCAAGCCATCATCTTCAGAATCTTCAGCCATTCTTCCCCAAAATAAGGGCGCTTCCCTTGGATCGTAACCTGCCTTTGCCATAAAAATCAAACCCATTCGATCGGCTTCTAGCTCATGTTTTCTAGAAAAACTAAGTATTTTGAGTTCAGAGGCTAATCCGATAGAAAGGAGTAACATTTCTTGGGTAAGCGTAGGGTCTTGGCCCATTGCTAGGTCAATACTGCCTACACCGAGTTCCAGTAGGATTTGTTGTGACATTCTTTCTCCTGCATGATTGGCTACTGCATGCGCCAACTCATGCCCCATAATTACCGCGATGCCCGTTTCATCTCTGGTAAAGGGTAAAATTCCAGTATAAAACGCTACTTTTCCTCCTGGCATACACCAAGCATTTACTTCCTCATCTTCAAGTAAATTAAACTCCCACTCAAGTTCGTTAACTAAAGAATCATAGCCTTGCTCTTTTAAATACAACTCTACTGCTTCTGCCATTTTATTGCCTACTTTCACTATTTCTTGACCTTCTTTGGTAGATGTCAATACCTTACTTTCCTTCAAAGATTCTTTGTATTCATCTTTTACCAAAGGCATCAAATCTTGTGTGGTAAATATGGCTAGTTGATTTCTTCCAGTTAAAGGAACTATGGAACAAGACGCATACAAAAATGCGGTCAAAATAAATAGAATTGATTTTTTCATAGAATAGTCTCATTTTAACTCACATGAATCATTACAAACTAACTGAAAAACAGTAGTTTCTCAACCGATTTATTGAGTGGGAAATAGCAAGCTGATAAAAAAAACGCCCAATAAATTCTCAATCAAAAATTTATTGGGCGTTTATGAAGGAGGATTTATTCTACTTTGAAGGCATATGTTCCATCTTCGTCGATGTAAAGCGTTAAGACTCTAACCTCACATAAGTCAATTTCATTGATGTAGATGTAATCCTTTTCTGAAGCGTCGTGGGTCAGCCTAAGATCCCAGATGCAGAGGGTCTCATCACCAACATAATCGAATGTGATGTCTATGACAGCCCCATCTTTTACGATATCTTCAGGAAGGATGTCTTCACCCCAATCTTGCGTGGTGGTTTCTGTCAAATACACGGCATAAAAATCTTCGCCAGTGTTATTTACCAATTTAAAATCTAATACAGTCTGCGCCTGCGTCCAGGTAGTAGCCGCAAAAACTAGGGCGACAAGAAGTAAGATGTGTTTTTTCATGTTGTTCTAATGTTTGAAGGGGTGGAATTATTTTAAAAACTTATGTTATTTATTAATACATTTAAATTTAATCTTTAATTCTTTAAATCAAAGTTGAACATTAATATTATTTTTTAAATGAGTATTTAAACCAATTACTATTCTTTTTGGAACTTCAATAAATGGTTAAGGGTTTATTGAATTCCCGATTTGGTAATTTTTGAAAAAAAATCCGAATTTGGGGTTCTAATAAGAATAATTCAGTTCGGAATTTCGGAGACCTATATGGGGATTAAAAATAAAACCAACACCTAAAGTGTTGGTTTTTATTGTCGGGGTGACAGGATTTGAACCTGCGACCACACGCCCCCCAGACGTGTACGCTACCGGACTGCGCCACACCCCGATTCAGGGAGGCAAATTTAGTACTTTCTTGAATTTTTTCCAGTCTCGCTTTAAGAATCCTAGATTTCTATCAATAGGAGATTCATTTCCAAGGATTCTAAAAAAGGTTAAAGCTAAAAACAGAATTTTTCAATTCGGGAATCCCAACTTTTCACCTTCCTAAAAAAATCAAAAAAAGGGGATGAAATTGAACTTGGCAAGAAGGGTATAAATCGTATCTTTGCGAATTATTTAGAAAATCTAACACTGAATCCGACTAGTTTATGGAAAAAGCGCTGATTTATTTAGTCCCTGCGCTGGGACTGGTAGGCCTACTCATCATGGCAATAAAGTCTGCCTGGGTGACCAAGCAGCCCACAGGGGACAAAAACATGGTGGAACTCTCCGGCTACATTGCCGATGGTGCCATGGCATTTTTGAAAGCAGAATGGAAGGTTCTTTCCTACTTTGCTGTAATCGCAGGTATTGTCTTGGCTTGGTCCGGGACTTTGGTACCTACCTCTAGCCCAATTATCGCCGTATCGTTCCTGATTGGAGCATTTTTCTCTGCGTTTGCAGGATACATCGGCATGAAGATCGCTACCAAAGCCAACGTGCGTACTACGCAGGCCGCTCGTACCAGCTTGAAGCATGCCCTAAAAGTATCCTTCACCGGAGGATCTGTCATGGGTCTTGGGGTAGCAGGTTTAGCAGTTTTAGGCTTAGGCTCCCTTTTCATCGTATTTTACCAACTCTATGTCGCATCTGTAGGTGCAGATGTGAATGGAATTCAAATGGAAAAAGCATTGGAGGTTCTTGCGGGCTTCTCTTTAGGTGCTGAATCCATTGCACTTTTTGCCCGTGTGGGTGGTGGTATTTACACCAAAGCAGCCGACGTAGGAGCGGACTTAGTGGGTAAGGTAGAAGCAGGTATCCCTGAGGATGACGTGCGTAACCCAGCCACTATCGCGGACAACGTGGGGGACAACGTAGGGGACGTAGCCGGTATGGGTGCAGATCTCTTCGGTTCTTATGTGGCGACTATCTTGGCTACCATGGTATTGGGTCGTGAAATCGTATCTGAAGACAATTTTGGTGGCATCGCTCCAATCCTATTGCCGATGGTATTGGCAGGTCTAGGCATCATTTTCTCCATTATGGGGATGGCCTTTGTTACCATCAAGGATGATAAGGGCGACGTGCAGAAAGCCTTGAACATGGGCAACTGGTCTTCCATCGTGTTTACCGGTATTGCTTCCTTCTTTATCGTGAAGTACATGCTTCCTGAGACACTTTCCATCCGTGGCTATGAATTCACCAACATGGATGTGTTCTATGCAATCATCTTAGGTCTCGTAGTAGGTACCTTGATGTCCATCATCACCGAATACTACACAGCCATGGGCAAGCGCCCAGTGCTTTCCATCATCAAGCAGTCAGCCACAGGACACGCAACCAATATCATTGGTGGTCTTGCAGTAGGTATGGAGTCTACGGTATTGCCTATCCTGGTCTTGGCAGGTGGTATCTATGGAGCCTATGAGTTTGCCGGTTTGTACGGTGTAGCAATCGCTGCTGCAGGTATGATGGCTACTACAGCGATGCAGTTGGCAATTGATGCCTTCGGACCTATTGCGGACAACGCCGGCGGTATTGCCGAGATGAGCCAGCTTCCAGAGGAAGTTCGTGGCCGTACCGACATTTTGGATGCGGTAGGTAACACCACTGCAGCTACTGGTAAGGGTTTTGCCATCGCTTCTGCAGCATTGACTTCACTTGCGTTATTTGCGGCCTTTGTGGGTATCGCAGGCATTGATGCGATTGACATTTATAAAGCTGACGTACTCGCTGGCTTGTTTGTGGGCGGCATGATTCCATTTATTTTCTCCTCCCTAGCCATTGCTGCGGTAGGTAGAGCGGCCATGGACATGGTTAACGAGGTTAGAAGACAGTTTAGAGAGATCCCAGGCATCATGGAGTACAAGGCCAAGCCAGAGTACGAAAAATGCGTAGAGATCTCTACCAAAGCTTCTATCCGTGAGATGATTGCTCCTGGAGCCATTGCCTTGATTTCCCCAATTCTAGTAGGCTTTGCCTTCGGTCCTGAAGTATTGGGCGGTATGCTGGCTGGGGTAACTGTTTCTGGGGTATTGATGGGTATGTTCCAGTCCAACGCCGGTGGCGCTTGGGACAATGCCAAGAAATCCTTTGAAAAAGGAGTAGAAATCAACGGCGAGATCTACTACAAGAAATCTGAGCCACACAAGGCTTCTGTTACGGGGGATACCGTAGGGGATCCATTCAAAGATACTTCTGGTCCTTCCATGAACATTTTGATCAAGTTGATGTCTATCGTAGCGCTAGTAATTGCGCCACACATCGCTGAAAAGCCACACGGTGCTGCTGAAGCAGAGGTGGTCAACAAAGAGGTGGAGAAGGAAATCAAAATGGTAGATGACAAGAAAGTAGAAACCGAGACGGTTAACATTACCAAGCAATAAATAAGTCAACCAATCATTTTAAAAAGACTCTCCCGAAAAGGAGAGTCTTTTTTTGTGGTTTTTTTTAAAATCCCCCTTGCCCAATAAAAGAATCCCCCTAACCCCCTTTCAAGGGGGAATCGCATCTTCGGTAATTCAAAAATTTATTTAGATAAAGGTGAACTTTGGAATTCAATCCTTAAAAAAATGAATTTCTTCATCTATACCTGAGAAGCAGCAGAGCTAACTCCCCCTTACAAGGGGGTAGGGGGGATTTGTTATGTAGAATTGCGGGGGGATTGGTTGAAAAGACCAAGATTTTCTATTAACTTAATTATTGTCTTCTTTCTACTTTTTAATCTGCTCCCATGCATTTCATCCCCTACAATAGAACTCTCAGGGAATTCTCAAGAGACCTTCGAAGTCATTCCACGCTATCAGAAATTTTGCTTTGGCAAAAACTTAGAGCCAGTCAATTCCGGGGCTACGCTTTCAATAGGCAAAAGCCGCTCGGGAATTACATAGTTGACTTTTATTGTAGGAAAACCAATCTAGTCATTGAAATTGATGGGGGATCCCATGACAACGAAGAGGCCGTAGTTGAAGATGGAAAGCGTCAACAAATATTAGAAGAATGGGGAGTTTCCTTTCTTAGATTTTCAGACTGGGAAGTAAAGAATGCGATGTACTTTGTTCTTGGCGAGATAGGCTATTTTTTGGATGATTTTGAGAAAAGGAATGGATTGGAGCAGACTGGGTTTGTTTAATAAAAGAATCCCCCTAACCCCCTTGTCAAGGGGGAATCACATCCTGGAGCTCTTTGAACATGAATTAAGGAATAAAATTCTTGAGGTATAAATATCAGGTAGAAGGCGTATTTGGGCAACTCCCCCTTACAAGGGGGCTGGGTGGATTTTTAAAAAGATAAAGTAGAATTCCCATTCCCTGTGTAACTTCACCCCATGCGTTGGTCGATTGATTTTCCCATTCCTGCTTCCCCTTTTCCCATTACCCATGCCTCCAAGGTGGTGAGCCTGGGTTCTTGCTTTGCACAAACCATCGGCAGCAAGATGCAAGCAGCAAAATTTGAGGTATTGGTCAATCCCTTTGGAACGCTTTTTCATCCGCTCAACTTGGCCGATCTCCTCAGTCAAGCCATTCCTGCTGCTCAAATGAACTTAGCGGGAGTAGTGGAGCGCGAAGGGGTTTTTGTGCATTATGGTGCCCATTCTGACGTGAAAGGGGGGACTCTGGCCGAATTGGAAGAAAATTACACCCAACAAATGCTCGCCTTACATCATTCCCTGAAAGAGGCAACCCACCTGGTACTTACCCTAGGCACGGCTTGGATCTACCAGCACAAGGAATTTGGTCGAGTGGCCAATTGCCATAAACAACCAGCAGCCTTCTTTGAAAAGAAGCTTTCCTCTCTAGAGGAATTGGAAAAGGGGCTAAGACCGGTCTTAAGGTTGCTGACTCAGCTCCACCCTAATCTAAAAATTATCCTGACCCTCAGCCCTGTTCGCCATACCAAAGAAGGAATCTCTGAAAACCAGTTGAGCAAAAGCCTGCTACGCGTGCTCTGTGCCCAGCTGGAGCAACAGCTAGAGGCGGTCACTTACTTCCCTGCTTACGAAATCCTAGTGGATGAACTTCGCGATTACCGCTTTTACAAATCGGACCTGGTGCATCCCTCAGAGGAAACGGAAAACTACATCTGGGAAAAATGGCAGCAGTTTAGTTTCAGCCCAGAAACCAAGCAAAAGGTAGCCGAAATTCAAAAAATACAGCTCGAACTGGCACACCGTTCCTTCAATCCCGATTCTGAAGCGCACCGAAAGTTTCTCCATAATTTGCTAGGCAAACTCGAACGAATGCAGGGAGAAGTTGATTTTTCTGAAGAAATCCAAGACGTAAAATCCAGACTGCAGCGCTAAGCGCTCTGGGTACAACCTATAGTTTCCATGTCCGCAAATCGACTGCTCCATTCCCAAAGTCCCTACCTCCTGCAACACGCGCACAACCCCGTGGATTGGTATCCCTGGGGCCCAGAGGCTTTGACGCGAGCAACCGAAGAAAACAAACCCATCTTGGTATCCATTGGCTACTCCGCTTGTCATTGGTGCCATGTGATGGAAAAAGAAAGTTTTGAAGATGCCGCGACAGCATCAATCATGAATGCCTACTTTGTCTGCATCAAAATCGACCGCGAGGAGCGTCCTGACCTAGACAATATCTACATGGATGCCGTGCAGGCCATGGGACTCCAAGGAGGCTGGCCCTTGAATGTCTTCTTGATGCCCAACCAGAAGCCTTTTTACGGAGGTACCTACTTCCCCAATTCCAAATGGAAGCAGTTGCTCGGTAGCATTGCGGATGCCTTTGCCCTGCACGCCGACCAACTGGCGGAAAGCGCCGAAGGCTTCGGAAGGAGTTTGAATCGCAAGGAAACCGACAAATATGGCATTCAAGCCGGGGAGGGCGAATTGGATCCAGACGAATTGGTAGAGGTAATCACCAAACTCGCTGCCCAGTTTGATCCAGAATGGGGGGGGATGAATCGTATTCCCAAATTCCCCATGCCTGCCATCTGGCACTTTGTGCTGGATTACGCGCTGCTGAGTTCCCGCGAAGACCTGCAAAAGGCCGTATTTTTTACCCTCCAAAAAATGGGAATGGGAGGGATCTACGATCACCTGCGCGGAGGCTTTGCCCGCTACTCCGTGGATGGGGAATGGTTTGCTCCCCATTTTGAAAAGATGGGCTACGACAACGGCCAACTGCTTGAACTCTACGCCAAAGCCTATCAGGTGAGTAAGGATCTCTTTTACTTGGAAAAAGTGCAGGAAACCAAGGATTGGCTGGCAGCAGAGATGCTCCAAGAGGAGGGAGGCTTTCATGCCGCCCAAGATGCGGATAGCGAAGGAGTGGAAGGAAAATTCTACACCTGGACCTATGCCGAATTGGAAGCACTGCTGGACCCGGATATGGCTTGGTTTGCTGACCTGTATTCCTTGAAGCCAGCAGGCAACTGGGAGGAGGGAGTGAATATTCTCTTTCAAGTGGAGTCCTACGAAACGGTGGCAAAGCGACAGGGGATTCCGCTACCTACTTTTCTGGAGAAGCTGGTCGCTCAAAAAGCGAAGTTACTGACCACCCGCAACCGCCGCATCTACCCAGGCAAGGACGACAAGGTGCTGGCCGGCTGGAATGGCCTAATCGACGCAGGCTTGATTCAAGGCTACCTGGCGACAGGAGACCAAGAATTTTTGGATATGGCGCTCCGGAATTTGGATTTTGTGCAAGTCCAGCTCTTTCGAGAAGGAACCTTGTACCGCAGTTACAAGAATGGACAGGCCTACACCCCCGCCTTCCTTGAGGACTATGCAGCCCTGATTAAGGCCTCCTTGATGGCATTTTCTGCAAGCGGATTGTCGCGACACCTGGTCTTTGCCCAAACGCTAGCCGAGGTGGTTTTGGCACGATTTTACGATCCCGAGGACGGATACTTTTATTTCAGTGATCCGAGTGCGGAAAAATTGATTGCCAACAAAAAAGAACTCTTTGACAACGTCATCCCTGCCTCCAACTCCATCCTTGCACGCAGTTTCCATCAACTTTCGCTCATCACTTACGAGGAGAGTTATGGAAAAATCGCGGCGCGTATGTTGGGAGGGATGAAGGAACTGATCTTGAAAGAACCTGGATTTTTGTGCAATTGGGCCAACTTCTACTTGGAGAGCCTAGTGCCCACAGCAGAGATTGCCATTGTGGGCAAGGGAGCAAAGGAAAAAGCGCTGGTGCTGCTGGCCCAGTACCTTCCGAATGCGGTGGTGGCCTGGTCGGAATCTCCGACAGCTAGCGTCCCTCTTCTGGAAGGAAAGCTGGGGGATGCCGAAGGAAATGCCTTAATTTACGTATGTGTAAATCGCAGTTGCCGCAGACCTGTGGCCACCGTAGATGAAGCACGCGCATTGGTACCTCAGTTGAACTAATAGAGTGGACACGCTATTTCCGGAACATGATTTTTCAGATGCTATGGGCGAAAATCAATTCGTCGATGTCATCTTGCCGGTACCCATTCCTCGAATGTTTACCTACAAGGTACCCAAAGCCCTTCAGCCCCTACTTCAGATTGGCTGCCGGGTCCTAGTTCAGTTTGGGAAGAAAAAGGTGCTCACCGGCATTATCGGCCGTGTACACAATAGCCCTCCTCAGGCCTACGAGGCCAAGCCGGTCCTGGATGTACTCGAAGAGCAGCCCTCTGTCAATCCCTTACAAATTCGCTTTTGGGTATGGATGGCTTCCTACTACTGTTGCCATATTGGAGAGGTGATGGGCGCGGCCCTTCCTTCGGGCTTGCGGCTATCTTCCGAAAGCAAAATCCAACTCCATCCTGAATTTGATCTGGAGAATTCGCCCTACCCCTTGGATGTACGGGAGGAGAAAATATTGGAAGCCCTGGCGACTAAAGAGGAACTGAGTTACGAGGATTGCGAGCAACTCCTTGGCGTGAAGGCCATCCATCCTATCCTCAAGAGTTTGGTAGCCAAAGAGGCGATCTTGATTTTTGAAAAGGTTCAAGAAAAATACAGCCCCAAACTGGAAACGCGGCTGCGGCTTCATGCAGATTACTTGAGCAATTCGGCTTTGGAGGCCCTTTTTGGAGATTTGCAATCCAAGCCCAAGCAGGAAGCCATTTTGCTCAAATTTTTGCGAGACCTGCCCGTGCATCAGCGTCCCGAGTTAAATGCCAAAGGGCTGCCTAAGTCCAGTTTACTGGAAGATGGAGATTCCGAAAGTTCACTAAAAACCCTGATCAAAAACGGGGTGCTGGAATCCTACACCCAACTGGTGGATCGCATCCCGGAGGAGGCTGCTGAGCGAGAGGCTTCAGCCCTATCGGAAGCCCAGCAGGAGGCCATGGATCAAATCAAGGGGCACTTTGAAAGCAAGCAGACCGTATTGCTCCAGGGCATCACCGGTGCTGGCAAAACGGAGATCTACATCAAATTAATTCAAGAAGCGTTAGGCAGTGGCTCCCAAGTGCTGCTTTTGCTTCCAGAGATTGCACTCACCACACAGTTGGTGGGGAGGTTGAAGCAGGTTTTCGGATCCAGCATGGGCGTATACCATTCCAAGTACTCGGACAACGAGCGCGTGGAAGTGTGGAATGGGGTATTGAATGGTCGTTTTTCCTTTGTGGTTGGCGTACGTTCCTCCCTATTTTTGCCATTTGACAGCCTGGGGTTGGTGATTGTGGATGAGGAGCACGAACCCAGTTACAAGCAGTTTGATCCTGCACCCCGCTACCATGCCCGCGATGCTGCGATCATGCTGGCCTACGTACACCAAGCGCGCACGCTCTTGGGATCCGCAACGCCTTCCTTTGAATCTTATTTCAATGCCAGCCAGGGCAAGTATGGATTGGTGCAACTCTCGGAGCGCTTTGGGAAGGCCACCTTGCCGGAATACCACTTGGCGGATCTGGGGGTAGACCGAAAGAAAAACTTACTCAAACTGGATACCACACGGGTGCTGCGGGAGCAGATCCAGCGAGCGCTCGAAAATCAAGAGCAGGTACTTATTTTTCAAAATCGGCGTGGCTATGCTCCCGTTATGCAATGTGAGGATTGCGGTTGGACGGGACAATGCGTGCAATGCGACGTGAGTTTGACTTACCACCAGTTTGCATCCGAACTCCGTTGCCACTACTGTGGCTACAAGGAAAAAATTCCATCGAGCTGCCCGGCTTGTGGCAGTACGCAACTCAGCACGCAGGGCATGGGTACCGAGCAAATCGAAGAATCCTTGGCCTTGCTTTTCCCCGAAGCACGGATGGGTAGAATGGATTTGGATACCACCCGATCCAAGTATGGCTACCAACGCGTCTTGGATGAGTTTGCCGCAGGCCAAATCGACATCCTTGTAGGTACCCAAATGATCACTAAAGGATTAGATTTTGGGCGAGTGACCGTAGTGGGCATCTGGGATGGGGACCGAATTTTGAATTTCCCGGATTTTCGATCGGGTGAGCGGGCCTTTCAGCAGATAACTCAAGTGGCAGGCAGGGCAGGTCGGAGATCGGCCCAAGGTCATGTGGTGATCCAAACGCGCAATCCCGACACTGAACTCTACAAAAACGTAATTCAAGGGGATTATGCAGATTTTTACGAGCAAGAGTTGAAAGATCGCAAGTCTTTCTATTATCCCCCTTTTGTGAAGTTGGTCAAGATCACTACACGGCATGCGGTCTATGGGACGGCAGAGAAGGCAGCCCATGCACTGCATCGGGAAATGGCCAATCTACCCCTCAAAAAAATAGTGCTGGGCCCAGAAAAGGGGAGTATTGCCCGCATCAAAAACTTGTACCAGTTGGAATCCTTGATCAAATTGGACCGGCAGGGAGATGCCCAGACCGTATTCAAGGATCGATTAGCCAAGATTTTGGAAGACCTGCAGGCCATTCCAGAGTTTCGGGCTGTGCGTTGGATCGTGGATGTAGATCCGAATTAATTTTTTTCTTCTTGTAGCGTTTTGGAAGGGACTTCCGTTTCACAACTAGCAAACCCTAAATCCCGTACTTCAGAAAGCGTGTGAACCTTAGCCTATCCTATTGAATCTGACAGATCTTGAACTAATCGATGGGTGCAAACGTCGATCAAAGATGCACGAGGAGTATTTTTTCAAAAAATACTACGGGTTTGTCATGGGCATAGGAAGGACCTATGTCAAAAGTGATGACTTGGCTCAGGAGATTACCCAGGACACTTTTCTTAAGTTTTTTGACACCGTTGGAAGACTCAATGAGGAAGTGGTACTGAAACCTTGGCTGCGCAGGATTGCGGTGAATACGGCAATTGACTACTACCGAAAAAATCGAAAACTCCGTTTTCACGAGGAGGTAGAAGGACACAGTCTCTTGCAAGTCAACGAGGATGCCATCGGCCAACTGGGTTACGAAGAAATCTTGAAGTTACTTCACCAGCTTCCAGAAGACCAGCATGTGATATTTACACTGTACGAAGTGGAGGGCTATAGCCACAAAGAAATAGCCGAAAAATTAGCAATTACCGAAAGTTCCTCACGCGTGTACCTGACTCGAGCCAAGCACAAGCTGCGCCAACTGATACACCTTTACCATACCGTTTATGCAGGAAGATAAGTGGAGTACCCGACTGGGGGAGCTGCTGCGCAAAAAGCAGGAGGAGGCCCCGCTACCTTATGCTCCTGGAGCATGGGAGACCTTTGAAGCCCGTCGAAATCAAAAACGTGGCATCCCGCCCTTTTGGTGGTGGTCAGGAGGCATCGCGGCTTCACTTGCTTTGATCCTATTCTTTGGCCTACAGTGGACAGGGGGAAATCAAGAGAATCAAGTGGCTGTGGAAACGCAAACCATCCAAGAAGTAGCACCTTCCCAGACTGAGCAAAGTCAAGGCAATCCAGAATCAAAGGAGCGTGAAGAAGTTTCGAAGGTCTTGTCAGAGCGAACTTTGGAGAAAAGTAAGGGTAGCGGTAATAATTCCTACGCATCTACTCCCCAGAAATCCACTCCACTCTTGGCAAAAAGCAATCTAGAGGCACAAAAAGGCTTTGTTTCCTCGGTTGAATTCGCTTCTGAAAAGAGAGTAGAGACCGCCTCGCAGCAGGCGCAGGCGCTTGCGGCTACCACGCAAGCAGCTCCGCCGATTGCCAGCCTGGAGACCAACCTTCAGGCCAGCGTTAAGGAAGAAAAAAGTTCAACTCCATCAACTACCCCAGTTCCAAGCTACGCGGAAATTGTACCTGCTGAAGCAGCAGAACTGCTGGCACAGCAAAAAGATCCTTTATCCTTTTCTTTAGGGCTTGGACCTGGATTTGGAAACAGTGCGGATGCCAGTCAGGTGACTTCAGGATCCCGAATAGGTCTAGGAATGCAGGTGGATAAGGCTTTGGCTGGTAAACTTCGTGTGGGTTCAGGCCTTGGGGTCAACTACCTGAATCAGGCTACCGAGGGCCCAACCGGGATGAAGTTGGCTGGGGTGAATTCCCCGATTGAACGAACTACCCAGGTGCAACAAGTGCAGGTGGATGTGCCAGTATACATCCGGTATTCGGTGACTCCTTCGAAGTCCATTTCGGTGCAGGCTGGTTTTTCCAACCTGCTCACCTTCAATCAATCCGCGCAGCAGGAACTGATCTATACCCGGCAGGTTGCGGCACCAGCGGATGCTACGGCCAACTCCCTCGGTACTCTCAAAAGTGCCCAGGTGGTAGAGACCACTCCCTTGGCTGGACCCAGTACCCGATTTTTTCCTTTTGCCTTGGCCAACCTAGGGGTGAATTTTCGCGTATACGAAACCAAGAAATCCAATTACCTGTTGATGCCCTTCTATTCCTATCCCTTGCAGGATATTTCAGGAACAGGGCAAAATCCAGCAGTCGTGGGTGCTGCAGTTAAAATTACCTTCGGCACCCTCAAAAAATAGTACCCTTTTTGAATACCAAACCAACGCTACCCCAGCCCAAGAATTTCTTGGGCTGTTTTTTTATAGGAAGCAGCCCACCTAGTTATTTTTTATGGTTCGCATAAAAAAATCATGGAATCAAACCCTCTTTTGATCAATGGCTTCGGTATTTAAAGGTATTTGCGCATCTTTAAGTCCTCAAACCACCACCTTACATGCAATTAATAGGTCAAAATCTCTTTTCTTTTTTTAAAAAGGAGATGAGTTCCGCTTTTTTAAGACTTGTTGTTTTATTCGTTATTCTAGTTTTTTCATCAATTTTTCAACTGCAAGCGCAAGAAAATAATGCTTCGGCACCTACGGGTAAATTTGGAGGCGTGATCACCGCCACCAACAATGGAGTATCCATCATCCCCTCCTTCACCCTGGGGAGACCGGCGCTCTTGTTTGATTTAAGTTTGTCGGGCGAGCGCTTCTCCTTTGACCCCATGCTTCGCTTTGGGATGGATGGCAAGCCTTGGTCTTTCGTATTTTGGGGCCGCTACAAGGCTATTAAAGACAAGCCTTTTACCCTTACCGTAGGAGCACACCCTGCCTTTATCTTTGCAGAGCGAATCGTGAAGGTCAATGGAAGAGAAGAAAAAATGTTTGTCAGCCAGCGATTTTTGGCCATGGAAATAGCCCCCATGTATAAATTCTCCAATCGCCTAAGTATGGGCCTTTACTATTTGCGAGGGCATGGTTTCAATCCTATTCCTCCGGATAACTCCAATTTTATTGCTTTAAACACGGTCATTTCTGAGGTCCCTGTGGGTAAAGGGTTTAACATGCGCATCAACCCCCAACTTTTTTACCTCAAGGTGGATGATAATTCGGGAACTTATATCACCTCCAACTTTACGGTGAGTAAACCGGGATTTCCTATCGGATTTCAAGGTTTGGTCAACCAAAAAATCAAGTCCAGTATTCCTGGAGATGATTTCATTTGGAATGTAGGCTTGCTGTATATTTTTTCCACCCCCTACCAAAAGAAGTAAATTTTCCTACTACGGAAATCCCAATTCTAGGGACGATGCTGATTACCAAAAACTAGTTTCCCTACTTCTTCATTCTTCAATCGTCGTTCGATATTCGACATTACTTAACTCGCGTATTTCGTATTTCGTCTCTCGTATTTTTATCCATACTTGGTACTTGGTACTTTGTACCTTGTACAATAATTCCTAACATAGCGGTATGCTTCACGATAGTTTTGGCCGTATTCACGATTACCTGCGCATTTCGCTGACAGATCACTGCAATTTCCGTTGCA
>CANGYY010000020.1 GCA_947458585.1 Cyclobacteriaceae bacterium
GGTGGTTTTTAAACTGAATGAGTTCTAGGGACTCTAAAATCATGTGAACGGCGAATTATTTGCTTTGCATCCTAATTTTTAGGTCGGGATTAGTATATTTGAGGCCTAAAATAGCACATTTTGATCAGTACCCTATGGCAAAGAAAACTGCAGCGGCAAAGACCAAGGTAAACTACTCCAAAGAGACGTACGCGTATTGGTACGAAAGCATGCTTTTAATGCGGCGTTTTGAGGAAAAAGCAGGTCAATTGTATGGCCAACAGAAGATCAGAGGATTTTGTCACTTGTACATCGGTCAGGAGGCTTGCGCCTCTGGAGCAATCACTGCCTTGACTAAGGATGACAAATGGATTACAGCTTACCGTTGCCATGCCCATCCACTTGGTTTGGGTACCGATCCTGGAGCTATTATGGCGGAATTGTATGGCAAAGCCACTGGAACCACCAAAGGAAAAGGGGGCTCCATGCACATTTTTGATAAGGAACGAAATTTCCTAGGTGGTCATGGAATTGTAGGTGCACAGATCCCGATGGGTTTGGGCGTAGCCTTTGCCGAAAAATATGCAGGCACCAAAAATCTATGTATTGCGAAGATGGGGGATGGTGCAGTGCGTCAAGGTGCAGTCCATGAGGCCTTCAACCTAGCCATGATCTACAAAAGCCCAGTGATTTTTGTGATTGAAAATAACGGCTATGCCATGGGTACCTCCGTAGCGCGTACCTCCAATGTGACCGAATTGTATAAAATTGGAGAGGCTTACGACATGCCTTCTTTCCCTGTAGATGGAATGAATGTAGAAGCCGTGCACGAGGCAGTAGCTGAAGCAGCTGCTCGAGCTCGTCGAGGCGATGGGCCTACGCTTTTGGAATTCAGAACCTACCGATTCAAAGGACACTCCATGTCTGATCCGCAGAAATACCGCAGCAAGGAAGAAGTAGAGGAATACAAGCAGCGCGACCCAATTGAGCAGGTGCTTGCTACCATTCAAGACAATGAACTGATGACCGAAGCGGAAATCGAAGCAATCAATAAAAAAGTAAAAACTCAAGTGGATGAGGCGGTAAAATTTGCCGAAGAGTCTCCTTGGCCAGATGGCATGGATGCCTTCAAGGACGTGTACGTTCAGGAAGACTATCCTTTTGTAATGGAATAAGCGCCGCGAAGGCCACACAGGGACTGCTTGTGTAATTGATAAAAAACGTATATTTGCGACCGAAATTTGAGCAACATGGCTAAGAAAGAAACAAAAAAATCAGACCAAAACGAACTTATCGAAAACCCTGAGGTAATCGCAGAGAAGTTAGTTCCTGGAGAGGATTTTTTGAAAAGTAACAGCAAAATACTAGCAGGAGTAATTGCGGTAGCTATAGTATTGATTGGAGGAATTCTGTTTTTCCAATACAATACTCAACAGCAAAATGAAAAAGCGCAAGCTGAAATGTTTCAGGCGGTTTATTTCTTTGAACAAGACAGCGTGGACTTCGCATTGAATGGAGATGGCATCAACAAGGGTTTTTTGAATATCATTGAAAGCTATCCACGTACTGATGCGGCCAACTTGGCACATTTCTACACCGGATCTATTTATCTTTCTCAAAAGAAATTTGAAGATGCGTTAACGCACCTACAAGAATTTTCTTCTGACGACTACTTGGTGCAGGCTAAGGCTTACTCCTTGGTTGGTGATGCCAACTTGGAGTTAGGCAAGACCGAAGAGGCGATTGCACAATACACCAAAGCTGCTCGCACAAACGAAAACAAGTTTATGTCTCCAAAATACTTGGCCAAACTTGCTGTAGCACAGGAAGAAGCTGGTAAGGTAGAAGACGCAATCAAAACCTATGCAGAAATCGAAGAGAAGTACTACGAGTCTTTTGAATTTGCTGCTGCACGAAAACATAAAGCACGCTTGGAAGGCCTTGCCGCTAAGTAATGCTTTGGATAAGTATACTAGAAGAGTAAGGCGCTTGGTGTCTTACTCTTTTTTGTTTTAACCCCATTTCCCCCCAATCCTTTTCTATGGCCAGTTCCTTAAAAAACCTCAGCGATTATAGCGCCCACAACTTGATTGATGTTTCCAAAAAGCGTTTTGCGGTAGTGGTCTCCGAATGGAACGCGGAGGTCACTGAATCCTTGTATTCCGGAGCCTATGAAACTCTGCTTCAGCATGGAGTGAATCCCAAAAACATCGTTCGCAAGCAGGTTCCGGGTTCCTTCGAACTTTCACTAGCTGCCCAGTGGTGTGCGCAAGATGAGCAGATCGATGCAGTGATTTGCCTAGGCTGTGTGATTCAAGGAGAAACCCGCCACTTTGACTTTATCTGCGATGCGGTAGCACATGGGATCACCCAAGTAAGTTTGAAGTACAACAAACCAGTCATCTTTGGGGTCCTCACCCCCAACACCCAGCAGCAAGCCCTTGACCGAGCGGGAGGAAAGCATGGCAACAAGGGAGATGAGGCCGCCATCACGGCCATCAAAATGCTTGGATTCTAACAAACCTATTTAACTGATTTACACGTGAAAATAATGAAGTTTGGAGGGACCTCCGTGGGACGTCCCGAACGGATGCATCAAGTGAAGGACTTGATCACCCGAAGCACAGAGCCAACTTTAGTGGTGCTGTCCGCCCTATCTGGGACGACCAATTCCTTAGTAGGTATTGGGGAAGCTTTGGCCGCTGCCGACAAGGTACTTGCCAAGGAGCGAATTGACACCCTACATGCCCATTATTTGAATTTTTACCCTGAGTTGTTGGCAAGCCCATCTGCCAGAGCAAAGGCAGAGGAAATTCTGAAAGAACACTTTGAGTTTTTGAACATCCTACTCAAAATCTCATTCAACGAAGCGATTCAACGGGATATTTTGGCTCAAGGAGAATTGCTATCGACCAAGCTTTTTCATACGCTGTTGGAAGAACTGGGAATTCCCTCGGTCTTGTTGCCGGCTTTGGATTTCATGAGTATTGATGAAAATTCCGAGCCGGAGCTGGGGAAAATTTCGGAGCGCTTGAAAGCCCTCCTTGCACAATTTCCTGATCAGCGCCTCTTCATCACCCAAGGATATATCTGTAAAAACCACCGCAACGAGGTAGACAACTTAAAGCGAGGCGGAAGTGACTATACCGCTTCCCTAGTAGCTGCAGCCATACAGGCATCGGTATGTGAGATATGGACTGACATTGATGGCATGCACAACAATGATCCCCGCGTCGTAGATCGAACCCGTCCCATAGCAGAGATGTCCTTTGACGAGGCGGCGGAGTTGGCCTATTTTGGAGCCAAAATCCTACACCCTGCTTCCATTTGGCCAGCCCAACTGCACAATGTGCCTGTAAGACTTCTGAATACCATGGACCCTGCTGCGGCAGGTACCCTGATCAAAGCAGAGGTAGCAGAAAAGGGAGTAAAAGCCATTGCTGCCAAGGATGGCATCACTGCCATCAAGATCAAATCCTCTCGAATGCTTTTGGCCTATGGATTTTTGCGCCGCATCTTCGAAGTCTTCGAATCCTTTAAGACTCCAATCGACATGATTACTACCTCTGAGGTAGCCGTGTCTGTGACCATTGATGACTTGAGCCATTTGGAGCAAATCGTAGAAGAATTGCGACGCTTTGGCACCGTAGAGGTGGACTCTAACCAGGCGATTGTCTGCGTGGTAGGAAATCAGGTGGCGGAAACGAAAGGGGCAATTCAATCGGTCATGGATTCGCTGGTGGATATTCCTGTTCGTATGGTGTCTTTTGGAGGAAGCAAACACAATGTATCCATCTTGATCGATGCCCAATACAAGGTGCAGGCACTCAAAAGCCTCAATGAAGGCGTATTTACCTGGTAATTTGCTAGAAAAATGTCTGAGCCCAAACCTGGATTTCTGCAGCGTCTGCAAAGCAAATGGCAGCTGAAAAGCCTTACTCAAGTGCTTTTGGTTTTGCTTGTTTTTGCCTGTACAGGTACTACCATCTTACTGATCAAAAATCCAATCCTTGCTTTTTTTGGCATCGAAAGAGGTGGAGGGTTTATGAACACCCTCGCGTACCTACTGCTGGTGCTGCCCTTGTACCAAATTATGCTGTTGATCTATGGCTTTATTTTTGGACAGTTTCGCTTCTTTTGGGAAAAGGAAAAGCAATTGGTGAAGCGGATTGGGGGAATTTTTATCCGAAAAAAATAGGACCTCAAGATTAACTGATCCGACTCCAGTTGACAGCAGTCTTTTTTTGCTGCCGTACCTGTCGAAGGATAGCGAAGTGTTCTGGACTTTCTAAGGTAGGATCTGCAGCCAATACTTGCTGCGCAGCATCTCGTGCTAAGGTGAGGAGTGGAGCATCTTTACTCAAGTCCGCAATCAAGAGGTCGGTGATGCCACTTTGTTGGGTTCCCATCAGGTCGCCTGGACCACGTAGCCTCAAGTCGACATCCGCGATTTCAAAACCGTCGTTGGTGCGTACCATCGTTTCCAAGCGGATTCTAGAATCCCGGCTGAGTTCGTACTTGCTCATCAGGATGCAGTAACTCTGTTCGGCACCCCGTCCCACCCTGCCTCGTAGCTGATGCAGCTGGGAGAGTCCAAATCGCTCTGCATTTTCAATGATCATCACGGAGGCATTGGGTACATTGACCCCAACCTCAATCACCGTGGTGGCCACCATGATCTTCGTTTCCCCTTTCACAAATCGCTGCATCTCGTAATCCTTGTCCTCGGCTTTCATACCCCCGTGGACGATGCTCAGCGGAACTTGCGGAAATGCCCGCGCAATGCTTTCGTAGCCATCCATGAGATTTTTGAGGTCTAGGCTTTGGGACTCTTCGATCAGTGGATAGACGATGTACACCTGCCGACCTTTTTTGATCTCCTCCTGCATAAAACCAAAGACCTTGAGGCGATCCTTATCGTAGCGGTGCACCGTTTGAATGGGCTTCCGCCCGGCAGGAAGTTCGTCAATCACGGAGACCTCCAGGTCCCCATACAGCGTCATGGCCAAGGTGCGTGGAATAGGGGTAGCCGTCATGACAAGCACATGGGGCTGGTACTGCTCATTTTTTGCCCACAATTTGGCCCGTTGGGCTACGCCAAATCGATGCTGTTCATCGACGATGGCCAAGCCCAGGTTTTTGAATTTGACGACCTCTTCCAAAAGCGCATGCGTTCCTACCAGGAGGGTCAACTCCCCGGACTCCAAGGCTTCATGCAAGACTTTGCGAGCGGCTTTTTTGGTGGAACCGGTAAGCAAGGCTATCTGCAGACCCATGGAAGTAGCAAAGTGGCGTAAGCCTTCGTAGTGCTGGTTTGCTAGAATTTCCGTAGGAGCCATCAAGCAAGTTTGCGCCCCTGAGCCTATCGCGAGCAGCATGCTGATAAATGCCACCATGGTCTTTCCGCTTCCTACATCTCCTTGAATCAGACGATTCATCTGCTTGCCGGAACGCATGTCTCCAAAAATTTCTCGAATCACCCGTTTTTGTGCGTTGGTCAGTTCAAAAGGGAGGTGCTGGGTGTAAAAGTCAGTTAGCAGTTGGGTGGATCCGAGTACCTGCCCAAGAGATTTTTCCGTCCGGGTTACTTTCAAGGTAAGTAATCGCAATTGGAGGTAAAAAAACTCCTCAAATTTCAAGCGCTTGCGTCCCTGAGAAAGTCCCTCAGGACTGCTGGGGAAGTGAATTTGTCGAATGGCTTCCTTTTTTCCCATCAGACGGTACTGATCCAGAATCCCGGGAGACAAGGTTTCTTGCACCTGTGGGTACACTAGCGGTAGCAATTGTTCCAGAATGCGGGAAAGGCCTCTTGAATCTAGAAATCGGGCCCTCAGTTTCTCGGTGGTGGAGTAGACAGGCTGAAATTTATTTCGGGCTTCATTTGCCGCGGTAATCGGCTCCATCTCCGGGTGGGCCATGCTCCATTTACGACCAAAAAGCGCAGGCTTACCCAAGAAAATATAGGAGGCGCCAAGAGGCAATTTCTTCAAGACCCAAGTGATGCCTTTAAACCAGGTCATCTCCATTTCTCCTGTATCGTCTACCACTACAGCCACTAGTCGCTTTTTGGAACCCATACCGACCAAGTCAATGCTTTTGATTCGGGCGATCACTTGGACATGCTCCAATTCCTCGTGGAGGTCCTTGATTTTCAAAAAGGTGCTGCGGTCCTCGTAGCGGAAAGGATAGTGCTGTAGCAGGTCCCCATAGGTGAAAATACCCAATTCCTTATTCAAAAGTTCGGCCTTCTGTGGGCCAACCCCCTTGAGGTATTCGATGCGGGTATCAAAGATGGTAGACAAGGTTTCTTTTTTTGGGTAGAGCAAGTTACCGCAGGACCTTGGATTTTGCCAAGACTTTGCGGGAAATTGTCGGAAAGGAAAAATTAAGGATTTACTCCTACTCGTCTGCTATAGTTGTGCAGCGAATTGAGCAAAACGTGCGCGGTATGCCTGCTGACTTTGGAGCAATGCCAACTGATTTTTGGCACGGTGGAGGTTTTGAAGTGGGTAAGTGACCCGGTAGTAAACATTCCCCTCCAAGTGGTCGGTCAAAAAGCGCAGACCCATGATCAAGGTCATGATCTCTCCGCCAAACAAAAGGGAATCCTTTTCCTCAGCAGAAAGAGCTCCTTCCAAGCCTTCTAGGTAGCCCGAAAGCAACTCTTCCACCAGTTCCGGAAGGGCCTGAATCTGACTCCACTCGGTGCTCGTTTCGGGTAGGCTGCAAGCAACAGTTCGCACCAGATCCCCAAAATCATACATCAGGTAGCCTCCCATCAGGGTATCCAAATCCACTAAGGCTTCTACTTTTTCAAGCGTAGGAGCAAAAATCAGGTTGTTGATTTTGGTGTCGTTGTGCATTACCCGAAGGGGTAATTGGTCAAGTTGCTTCAAGTAGTAGTCGACCAAAGGCTGCTGTGCCAGGTAGCCTTCCAGGAGGCCTTGTTCCTCTTCAGGCAAGGAGGGCAGGTCTTGAGCAACCTCTTTCAATCGCGCATAGCGCAAATCAAGTCGATGAAACTTGGGAATGGTCTCCTCAAATGCAGCTGCTGGGAGTGGGGAAGCCCAGGCGGCGAACTTCCCATAAGCCTGAGCGGCAATTCTGGCTTGGGCGGGTTGCTGCACCTGTTGTAGGGTAGTGCCCTGGACAAAGTCAAAGAGGCGGTACTGCTTTCCTTCGATGCTTGCGAGTCCTTTGCCTTCTCGTGTGAGTAAAGGCAGGGGAAGTTCGAAGGGAAGCGGGGCCTGTTGGATGTGCTTGGAAAGTAGGTGGAGGTTGTGTGCGATGCGTTCTGGAAAACGGAATACTGATGCGTTGAAGCCCTGTAATATCCATTTGTTATCCGATTGGCGGACTAAAAGGGTTTCGTGGATTAGCCCTTCACCAAAAGGCGAAAGTACAAGGGGAGCATCCGTAAATTGTGGGTAGGCCTGCTTCAGGGCGGCGGTGAGCGCATCAAACATGGTACGAAAATAGAAAAGAAACCAAGCAATCGATAGGTGGCAACAAGATTTGGAAAAAATTGGGAATAGTATTGAGTTGGTGGGATCAAGAAAAAAATTGAAAAAGCCCCGTGGTCTTCACCAAATATTTTTGTTTATTGTCAGTTCAATCAACCCAAAATTCAATGAATGTAACCGCTTTAGATTGGGGCATTATTGCAGCCTTCTTTGTTATTTCTTTGGTGATCGGTCTAGCCTCTGCCAAAACCGCGGGCAGTTCGGCCAAGGAATTCTTTTTATCTGGAAGGAATATGCCCTGGTGGCTTTTGGGGGTCTCCATGGTGGCGACTACCTTTTCTGCTGACACGCCCAATTTGGTGACCGACATCGTTCGAAAAAATGGGGTAGCCGGCAACTGGGCCTGGTGGGCCTTTTTGCTCACGGGCATGCTCACCGTATTTGTGTATGCCAAGTTGTGGAGAAGATCCGAGGCTACTACTGATTTGGAGTTCTATGAAATGCGTTATTCGGGTAAGGGAGCGGCATTTTTGCGTGCTTTTCGTGCCATTTACTTAGGGGTGTTTTTTAATGTCGTCATCATGGCGACGGTCTCCCTGGCAGCCATCAAGATTGGTGGGGTGATGTTGGGCATGTCTCCCATTCAAACCTTGCTTATTGCTTCAGTCGTAACCGTGGTTTACTCCTCTTTTGGAGGATTAAAAGGAGTGTTATTGACCGACTTTTTCCAGTTTTTCATTGCGATGATTGGTTCTTTTGGGGCAGCTTATTATGTGTTGGAATTGCCTGAAATTGGTTCGCTTCAGCAGCTGCTCAGCCATGAGGTGGTAGCGACCAAGTTGGACTTTGTTCCAGATTTTACAGACCCTAACATCTACATACCGCTCTTTATCATGCCAATTGCTATCCAATGGTGGGCTACCTGGTATCCGGGAGCGGAGCCTGGAGGAGGAGGGTACATTGCCCAGCGGATGCTGTCTGCCAAGGATGAGAAAAACGCGATAGGTGCCACCCTTTTTTTTAATATTGCCCATTATGCCTTAAGACCTTGGCCCTGGATCATTGTAGCCCTTGCCTCTTTGGTGGTCTTTCCAGAGGTTGCTGATTTGCAGGAAAAATTTCCACATATTCCTACGGACAAGTTGGGTGATGATTTGGCCTATCCTGCCATGCTTTCCTTCCTGCCTACTGGGATGGTCGGAATAGTCCTGGCTTCTTTGATTGCAGCGGTAATGTCTACGCTTTCTACGCACCTCAACTGGGGCTCGAGTTACGTGGTGAATGATTTTTACTTGCGCTTTGTCAAGCCTGAGGCAAGTGACAAGGAGTTGGTATCTGTAGGAAGAATTTCTACGGTGTTGCTAATGGTCTTATCCTCTATTTTGGCTTTGGCACTTTCTTCAGCCTTGTCGGCTTTTGAGATTTTACTTCAAATTGGAGCAGGTACAGGCTTGATCTTTATTCTACGTTGGTTCTGGTGGAGAATCAATGCTTACACGGAAATTTCTGCCATGGCCATCTCCTTTGCCGTTGCGATCTTCTTTGAAGTCATCAATCCTAAAGTGGGTTGGATTGATATTCCAGTGGAGGCTTCCTACCTCAAGTTGGTCTATTCGGTATCCATCACTACGGTAGGCTGGTTGATCGTGACCTTCTTGACTCAACCTGAAAAAGACGAGGTCTTGCTTTCCTTTTACCGAAAAGTTCAACCTGCATCTTTAGGTTGGCGAAAAGTACTGGATCGCTACCCAGCCGAGAAACAAGAAAAAGGAAGACTGGGAATGGAGATTGGCTTGATGCTCGTGGGCACGGTCATGGTCTATGCCGCCCTGTTTTCGACCGGATTTTTCATCTACGGAGAGATTGCCCAAGGGGTGATATCAGGAGCCATTGCCGTAGCAGGGGGCTTGTTTATCTTGCTTTCTTGGAAAAAGTTAAATTCCTAATTAGTCCTTTTGAATTGATTTCAACTCCCTCTATTGACTCTTGTTGAGTTGGTGGAGGGAGTTATTTTTTTCCTTCCCTTTCCTCTTTTTTTAGTTTCCTACCTTCTTTTCAAAAGTGACTGTATTGATTAGGTGAGCCAAATCGATCTTGATGTATTCGATTACGGGGGCTAAGGAATCGTTTTTAAGGGCAGTATTAAAGTACAGGGCCCCTCTAAGAAAATGGGTGGTGGAGTCGGTTACAAAAAACTGAAATTGGGTAGGAACTTCTCCCGTAAGTTCGGCCACTACTGCAGAATAACCATTTGGGGTGAGTATTACTACTTCTTCGATCCCGTAAGCCTTGATTTGATGCTTGGCAGTCAGGTTGAAAGCATCGTTGGACAGCACCTTGAAATCGGTGTTTTGGTCGATTTTTTTGTAAGTCAGGTGGACTTTTGCTCCTAGCTTTTTATAGTTCAGATTGATCCACTCCTTTTCATTGAGGTTGAAGGAATCTGCTTCCACCTGGCTCTGTATAGAAAAATCAAACTGATAGGGATAGCCTTCCTCCAAGGTGCTGTACTCGTGTCTAGGCAGGTCGATGCGATTGTATCCCGGAGGCTTTGGTAGCCAGTTGGTTTCACAGGCAAAACAAACTAGGACAAGAAAGGCTAAGGGGAAGAATCGCTTCATGACCTAAAAGTAGGTTTTGTAGCTGAATTCCTTGCCACTTGAAGGTAATTTTCCCTGGGGTCCATGTTCATTAAATGTACCAATTAGGCATACCTTCCCACCTCAAATCCCTTAATTTCCATGGAGGTGTCTTTCTGTTGGTGCAGCTCTGCTAGGATTTTGCCTGTGGCAGGAGCCAGCGAAATTCCCATCATGGAGTGTCCACTTCCTACCAGCACGTTGGAATAGTTGGGTGCAAATCCGATGTAGGGTAGGCCATCTGGGGAGCAGGGACGAAGTCCTTTCCAGATCTGTCCGTCCTCTGGGAAAGTGGCCTCAAAGTCAGGATAGTAACGATTGATGGCTTCAAAAATACCCTTTACCCGGTTTTTATTGATTTGCTGGTTGGTGCCTGCAATTTCCATGGTGCCCCCAAAGCGGATTGTTTCTCCGTAGGGACTTACTGCTACTTTTTGTTCGGTAAGGATGGTGGCTTGTTGGATTTCAGGCCTATTTTTTTGGATGAAGGAGTAGCCTTTTCCACCCATCATCGGAAGGGAGAATTGGAGCATGCGGGCGAGTTCGCCTGACCAAGATCCACCACAAAGCAGAATTTTTTCACAGTCGATTTTGCCTTTGTCCGTAAGGACCGCTTGTACGGTGCTGCCGGACTTTTCAAAGCCGAGCACTTGGGTTTCGGTAAGGAATTTTACCCCTTTCTTTTCTAGGTAGTTCTTTAAAAAGCTATACAAGGCTCCCGGATCTAGGTGTGCATCTCCTGGGAATAGGACGGCACCACGCGCCTTCAGGTGTAGGTTAGGCTCTATTCGTTTGAGGTCTTCGGGGGTAAGAATCTCTGCATCCAACCCATACTTTCGTGCTAAATGAGCAAATTCCACCTCCTCCTTTTCCATGGATTCGGTTTGATAGGCCATCATGAGGCCCTTTTCTACCAAGGCAATGGAAGATTCAGGATGCTCCTGACGAAACTCTTGGTAGAGCGCCTTACTCAGTAGGCTGATGTTTTTGAGGTAAGGGATGGCCTTGTTGACTTGGCTGGGTGTGGCTGCCTTGAAGAAGAGGAGGCACCATTGGGCCAGTTTGAAATCCAGGCGAGGGTGGATGTAGAAAGGGCTTTTGGAAGAAAACATCCAGGAGATGCCTTTGCTAATCATGCCAGGCGCAGCCAGAGGGATGATGTGGCTCGGCACGATCATGCCTGCATTGCCTGTGGAACAATTGTCCTTCAAGTCCGTTCGGTCAATCAAGGTCACCTCGACGCCTTCCTTTTGAAGGAAGTAGGCAGTAAATAAGCCGACGATTCCACCGCCGATCACAAGGGTTGGTTTCATATAAGAGGTTAGCTATTAGAGCCAAGAGGCAAGAAAATCTACTTTCTTGCTTCTTGGCTCTTGGTTCTTAAATCACTTGGAATCCATGTACGTAAGGATCGTCCTCGTCTAGGATGATGGTATTGTAACCATAGACTTTTGCCCAACCTTCGATGCTGGGGACGATAGCGGGTTTTCCTCCAATCAAAGTTTCTTCTTCTATGCGTCCGATAAACTTGGATCCGATAAAGCTTTCGTGGATAAACTCGTCTCCGGGCTTCAACCAGCCTTTGGCATACCATTGTGCCATGCGTGCCGAGGTGCCCGTTCCACAAGGGGAGCGGTCAATGGCTTTGTCTCCGTAGAACACGGCATTGCGTGCAGTGCTGCTTGGATCGAGGGTTTTTCCGGTCCAAAGGACATGGGAGAGACCTCTAATACGCTCGTGCTCGGGATGCACAAAGTCGTAGCGCTCGTTCATTTTTTGTCGGAGATTTCGAGCCATGGAGATCAGCTGCTCCGCTTTGAAGTGCTCAATTCCTGGGAAATTTTCCTGCGGATCGACGATGCAGTAGAAGTTGCCTCCATAGGCTACATCTACTTTAAGCGTACCCAATTCCTCGATTTCGATGTCTAGATTTTCTGCAGCGAGGTAACTTTTTACGTTGGTCAATTTGACTGATTTCACCTTATTTCCCTCTTGACGGTACTCTACCAAGACCAAGCCTGCCGGAGCCTCCATCCGAAGAAAACCCGGTGTTTTGGGGTGAATCAAGCCTTCTTCAATCGCAATGGTGATCGTGCCGATGGTGCCGTGTCCACACATGGGAAGGCAGCCGGAGGTTTCAATGAAAAGGATCGCAAAGTCATTCTCTGGATTGTGTGGGGGGAATAGCATGGAGCCCGACATCATGTCATGGCCCCGTGGTTCAAACATGAGGCCTGTTCGAATCCAATCCAGGTTGTCTAGAAAATATTGGCGTTTTTCGAGCATATTATCCCCTTTTAGAAAGGGTACTCCGCCTGAAACTACCCGTACAGGATTGCCACAGGTGTGGGCGTCGATGCAAGAAAAGGTGTGGCGTGAAGACATTTTTTTGTGGGGTAGAATGATTAAATAAAATACAGTAGAAATAAGATGGAAATAAGGTAGAAATAGACTTCGCTTCGCTCAGTGAAATAAGTTAAGGATTTAGGTTTGATATAGATTCCGCTTCGCCTGCCTTCCGCAGACAGGCTTCGTGAAATAGGTTGAAATAGAAATTGGTGTTTATATTTCACCGAGCCGGTAGGCTCGGTTTATTTCTACTTTATTTCTACTCTATTTCATAGTTACAATCCCATTCACTTGCCTCCAAATCCCAAGTGGATTGTGGTCCTGTAGGGCATCGGGTAACAGTCCGGAGGGCATGTCTTGAAAGGCGATGGGACGTGCAAAACGCTTGATGGCATAAGCCCCCACTGAGGTGCTATTGGGAGCTGTGGTAGCCGGGAACGGCCCGCCATGCTGCATGGCATGGCCTACTTCCACACCGGTAGGGGCACCCTTAAATAGGAGGCGACCACATTTTTCTTCAAGCAAGTTGATGAGGAAAAGTTGGGACTGCAGTTCCTCAGCCTCTGCCCAGACCGTAATAGTCAATTGGCCATGAAGCTGCTTGGCTACTTCCGCCAATTCCGCCACATCTTGATAAACGACCATCAGCGCAAAGGAACCGAATACTTCTTTTTGAAACTGTTTATCCTTCAACCAGTCGGCAACCTGGATTTCTGCCAAGGCGGCGCTGCCATTTAGGAGGTGTTTGGGATCTGCCACTTTTATCCAGCGCAGTTCTTCACGGGATTCCAAGTATTGAATGGAATCGTAGTAGGCTTGCGCGATTCCTGGATGGAGCATGGGAGCTGCTGCGATGCCTTTTAATTCTTCGATTAAAAGAGCTTCGAAGGCCTTGGCCTGGCTAGCAGGAACGAATATCAAACCCGGATTGGTGCAAAATTGCCCTACACCCAAGGTGAGGGATGCAATAAATGCCTTTGCTAGCGACTCGGTTTCTTGCGCAAGTTTGTTAGGGAAACAGAAGATTGGATTGACGGAGCCCATCTCAGCATACACGGGGATGGGTTCCTCCCGTTGGTTAGCCAACTGAAATAAGGCCATCCCTCCAGCATGTGAACCTGTAAATGCTACTGCTTTGGCAAGGGGGTGCTGTACCAAGGCTTGTCCTTCAGCAATTCCACCTTCCACATGAGTAAACAATCCAGCAGGAAGTCCAGATGCGGTCAATGCTTCTTGAATACATGCTGCCACTTTTCTGGAGGTTTCTGGATGCGCAGGGTGTGCCTTGTAGATCAAAGAGCAACCTGCCGCCAAGGCGGAAATAGAGTCACCACCGGCGGTGGAAAATGCCAAGGGAAAATTACTTGCTCCAAAGACCACTACCGGGCCTAGTGGAGTTAAAAATCGGCGAATATCTGCTCTTGGAAGTGGACTTCGATCCGGTAGGGCAGGGTCGATGGTGGCTTCTACCCAAGATCCTTCCTTCACCAGATTTGCAAACAGGCGAATTTGCCCTGTAGTCCTACCCAGCTCACCATTGATTCGCCCTTCTGGGAGATTGGATTCGCGTACGGCTAGCGGTACTATTTCTGCCCGTTGGGATTCCAGAATATCGGCAAGTTTATCTAAAAAAGCCCCCTTTTCTTTGCCGGAAAGGTTTTTGTAGAATAGGAATGCTTCTTGGGCTACCTGAAAGATAGAATTGGTATTCATGGTGTATTGGATTTAGGGGAATTACTAGGGAAACAGGGTAGAAATACGGTGGAAATACGGTTGAAATAACGTAGAAATAGAGTATTCAACCTGTATTTCAACCCTATTTCACGGAGCGAAGCGAAGTTCATTTCTATTGTATTTCTTTTTCTATTTCACTGAGCGTAGCGAAGTGTATTTCCACACTATTTCTTTATAGTATCGGTCTATTTTTAATCCCGTCCGTGATTATTTTTTCAATTCTTGCGCGTTCTTCCCCGATCAGCGTCAAGCGAGGGGCGCGTACATGTTCGGAACCTATGCCGCAGTGCTGCTCGGCAAGTTTGATGTACTGCACCAACTTGGGATGAATGTCCAGTTCCAAAAGCGGTAAAAACCAACGGTAAATTTTGCGTGCTTCTTCGATTTTTCCTTCCTGAACCAAGTTGTAAATCACCACGGTCTCCTTCGGGAATGCACACACTAAGCCTGCTACCCATCCTACAGCGCCCATGAGCAACTCTTCAAGAGCTAGGGTGTCTACGCCGCAAAGAATCTGGAAACGGTCACCAAATCGGTTGTACATACGGGTGACATTGGAGATGTCGCGGGTAGATTCTTTGATAGCTTGGATATTGGGGCAGTCTGCCAGTTCAGCAAACATGTCCAGAGTGACCAAAGTCTTGTAGTCTACCGGGTTGTTGTAGATCATCATAGGTAGTTTGGTGGAATTAGCCACCGCTTTGAAATAGGCGACTACCTCACGAGCATCTGCCCCATAGCGCATGGGAGGCAGGATCATCAATCCAGAAGCACCGAGTTCCTCTGCCTTTTTGGCCCAGAATAGTGCGTCTTGTGTGGCGCCTTCTGCGATGTTCAGAATTACGGGTACGCGTCCGTTGACGTAGTTGACGGTTTCTCGAGTGAGCGTGATTTTTTCTTCTTGAGAGAGCACAGAGCTCTCACCCAGGGTTCCACCTAGAATAATTCCATGCACTCCAGCCGCGAGTTGGGAGTCTAGGTTTTTGAAAAATAGATCCATGTCAAGACTGCCGTCTGCATGAAATTTAGTGGTTACTGCGGGGAATACGCCTTTCCAGTTCATCGGATATCAGTTTGTGCCAAAGGTGGCGGGGTGAAACATTTATTCTTCAAAAATAGCATTTGCCAGCACTAAATTCTTTTCCTGAATTAATCCATATACATACTATATTGATCAAAATTGTTCGGTTAAGGTTGCAATGACTTTAATTTTATACCAATTTTAGTCATGGAGAAAATCATTTCCTTTCAGATTCCCAAGTCACAGCGAGAATTTGTTCGTTACCAGGAGGATCGTGGGCCTTATTTTTACGACAAACTCCACCAGCATCCCCAATGTCAGCTGACGGTCATTCTTGAGGGAAGCGGGCAGTTTCTCAGTGGGGATTATGTGGGTAGATTCCAGGGGGGAGATGTATTTTTTTTAGGGGAAAATGCTCCCCATGTGTTTCGAAGTGACGGGGTCTACTTTGAGGAAAAGTCTACCTTAACTGTGGCTGGAAATACCATTTTTTTCGATTTTGAGGCATTAAAAAGTGGATTGCTGAACTTGGATGAGTTGCAGGCATTGAACCGATTCCGAGACTTTGCAGGATTGTGTTTCCAGGTTCAAGGTGTACCGGCCCAGCAGATTCAAGAGGTGCTTCACTCCTTTAAAGATAAAGAAGGGCTTCAACGGTTTCAAGCGGCCCTTGGGCTCCTAGATCTACTCGAACAGTCTGGAGAGGAGCTGCAGCAACTCAATTCGGGAGGAAGGCTATTGGGACTTTCCGAAAAAGATGGGAGCCGGATGGATCGGGTGATGCAGTACGTATTGGCCCATCGCTTTCAAAAAATAACCTTGAGGGAAGTGGCTGCTGAGGCAAACTTAACCAAGGAGGCATTTTGCAGGTTTTTCAAGTTGCGTACTCGAAAAACCTTCACGGATTACCTCTTGCATTTGCGCATCAATGAAGCCCAGCAGTTGCTGCAGGAGACCGAATTGGGGATTTCAGAAATTGCGTATCGGGTAGGCTTTGAGAATTTATCCTATTTCAACCGGAGCTTTAAACGCATTGCTGGCAAAACCCCACGAACAGTAAGAGGGTGATTTTACGAGTAGGATTACTATTTATCCGCTATTTCAGTGTAGATTAAATTTAAGGTCGGGATTATTTTTTCGTCTAATTTTTTAAAACTCATGAATAATACTAGGAAAGAAGTCAATGCACTTTCATTTAAAGTGGTTGGGGCTGCGATAGAGGTACACCGATGCCTAGGGCCAGGCTTGTTAGAGAGCATTTATCAAAAGTGTTTTGCGATTGAACTATCTGAACGAGGAATTGCCTTTCAACAGGAGGCGGAAGTCCCCATTTTCTACAAGGGCCATTGGGTTTCGGGTCACCTCAAGTGCGATTTTTTTATTGAAAACCTATTGGTGGTGGAGTTGAAAGCTGTCTCCGAAGTTTTACCAATTCATCATGCTCAACTGATCAATTACCTGAACCTGCTACAAGCTCCGAAAGGTATTTTGTTGAATTTTAATGTGGTAAATCTATTTAGCCATGGGCAAAAAACCTTTGTAAGCAAGCATTTCGGGTCTTTGCCTGAATAAACCACCTAGGAATAAACCACCTAGACACATAGAAAAGAGCCACAAAGCCAAACAAGGGTAAACCACATCAATACAAATAAAATAACCACATAGACACATAGAAAAAGGACTTAGAATGGACGTATACTTCACTTATGGGGGCCATTTAAACCTTATGTGTCTATGTGGTTCCACTTTTTTTGCGCGCTTTCTTATTTCACCACCGCAAAATTACCGATGTGCCTATGGGGTTTTCTAAAATGTGCTGACCATATAAATCAGTTAGGCATTTCGGTAAAGATTTTCTATGTTTCTGACAGGTAATTCCTAGCCAAAATCTCTAGCCATGAAAAAATTAGTTCTTTTTCTTTCCCTCTCACTCTTCTCTTTACTGGCAAATGCCACCGAGCTTGTATCCCTGATCCAAACCTACCAAGCGGACCGTGGTGCATTAGGCCGTTTGTATACCCATCGGCTATCCAGTGAGTACTTTGCTCGGATGGAATCTTTCAACAAAGACTACTTGAAGACCCTTCAAGCCCAGAATTATGCGGCGCTATCTGAGGATGGAAAGATTGATTACCAGTTGTTTCGAAACTATCTCGAGAAGCAATTGGCGGAACTTGACTTGGAAAAGCGTGATTTTATGCAGGTCCAATCTGTCCTTGAATTTGGCAAGCCACTAGAAGAATTTACGGTTGCTAGACGTAGGGCCGTTCAGCCCGATGCGCAGGCACTTGCTGCCCAATGGAATCAAGTAGCCAAAGCCTTAGACGCCCAGCACAAGGCGCTTGCTTCGAGTTCCAAATACGATTCTTGGCAAAAAGCAGAACTAGCTGCTCAGGCTGTGGAAAGTTTGCACAAGGTGGTCAAAGAATCCTATGACTTTTATTTTGACTTTGATCCCGCCTTTACCTGGTGGATGCCTACCCCATGGGAAAAAATAGATGCAGGCATGAAAGCCTACGCCAAAGCTTTGCGTGCCCACTACACCAACTCCGTGAAAGACGATGGATCTGGCATCATCGGCAAGCCGATTGGACGAGAGGCATTGGAAAAGCAGTTGGCCTATGAAATGATTGCATACAGCCCGGAGGAACTCATCGCTGAGGCCGAAAAGCAGTTTGCCTGGTGTGAAAAGGAGATGCTAAAGGCTTCCAATGAATTGGGCTTTGGCAACGATTGGAAAGCGGCCCTTGAAATGGTCAAGAACACCTACCTCCCGGCTGGCGCTTGGCCACAGGAAGTAGTCCGACTAGGAGATGAGGCCATTGACTTGATGGTCAAAAATGACTGGTTGACCGTCCCACCTTTGGCGATTGAAACCTGGAGAACGAGCATGATCTCGGCAGAGCGGCAGCGGGTCAGCCCCTTTTTCCTAGGAGGTGAAGTGATTCAAATTGCCTACCCAACTTCTGAAATGAGCCACGAGGACAAAATGATGTCTATGCGGGGCAATAACCCGCACTTTTCCAGAGCAACGGTGCAGCACGAATTGATTCCTGGACACCACCTACAGCAGTTTATGAATCAGCGGCACCTCATTCACCGTCGTCCTTTTGGCACGCCATTCTGGACCGAGGGCTGGGCCCTGTATTGGGAGTTTGTGCTTTGGGATCGGCAGTTTCCTCGTGATGCCAAGGACAAGGTGGGCATGCTCTTCTGGAGGATGCACCGAGCGGCACGAATCATTTTTTCACTCAATTACCATCTGGGAAAAATGACCCCTCAGCAATGCATTGATTTGTTGGTGTCTCGAGTTGGGCATGAATACGCCAATGCTTCCGCAGAAGTTCGGAGATCGTTTGAGGGGAGTTATGGGCCCTTGTATCAAATCGCCTACATGATTGGCGCTTTGGAGATCTATGCGCTTCGCAAAGAGATGGTCGACTCGGGAAAAATGCCTGAGAAAACCTTTCACGATTTGATTCTTACGCAGAACGCCATGCCGATTGAAATTTTGAGGGCCAAGGTAACGGGTAAGCCCCTTGCCAAAGACCACCGGGCCAGCTGGAAATTTTTGGATTAAGTCTGGTTAGGACTAGATCTTGTGGAAAATTTTCAAAAAAAGGGTTCAATATTGAACCCTTTTTTTATTGGATTCCTACCTCTTTTTTCCCCTATTCTGTTAACTTCGTAAGGACTCATCGAAAAACAGCCATGGCGATAGAAAAAAGGAAACTAGAGTTAAAAAAAGGGGCGATTGAAATTGAAAAATTGGATGATTTTTTTGTTCAAGCCGAAATGGAAGCCCGTACGGAAGAATCTCTTGAAGCAATTCGAAATGGCGAGGGGTTGACCTTGGATGAATTTTTTAAGTCTAATGAAGAATGGGTGAAAAAATCTGTCACGAAATAATCGTAACCAAGCCAGCAAGGGATCGATTCCAAAATGAGATTTTAAGTTATATACGGAAGAGGTTTAGTGAGCGCAGAGCGTTAGAAGTCGAGGTTAACTTAAAAAAATTATTGTTCAGCCTGCAAAGTGATCCGCAAAGAGGTAGTATTGAAAAATTAATTCGAATTAGAGATCCAATTTTTAGGTTTATCCGTCATAAGGAGACCAAATTTTTTGAAATAAAAATCATTTATTTCATTGACGAAATACAGCATATAGTTTACGTGACTGACTTTTTTCCTACAAAAATGAATCCACTTAAGATGCAATCAAGATCATAGCCAAGTCGCGCCTTATTTTTTTGCGCGAATTTTAGCGAATTAATTTTTCAATTAATAGGGTTCCAATTCAGATTTAGTTCGAGTGGTTTGGATTATGTTTTATGGGTAACTTTAGAACTTTAATCTACGCTACATGTGGCCTCAGCTAATCCGTCAATTTCGTCATTACCTCACCTTGGAGCGCTCCCTAAGTACCAACTCCATTGAGGCCTATACCCGTGATGTAGAGAAGTTAGCGGATTATGTGTCCCGTGAGTTTCCCTCCAAAAGTCCAATCGATCTGGAATTGGAGCACTTGCGACGATTTGTGACGGCTTTGGCAAAGTTGGAGATCTCCGCCTATTCTCAGGCAAGGATTATCTCGGGTATCAAAGCCTTTTACCGCTTCCTGATGTATGAGGACCGAATTACAGAGGATCCTGCCCAGTTGCTCGAGGCACCCAAGTTGGGTCGAAAACTACCCGACACCTTGAGTTTTCCGGAGGTGGAGGCACTGCTGGAGGCCATTCCGTTGGGCGAATCCGAAGGGCATCGCAACCGGGCCATGTTGGAAGTATTGTACAGTTCAGGCTTGCGCGTTTCAGAGTTGGTGGAACTCAAAAAAAGCCAGGTATTTACCGAAGTTGGGTTTTTGAAGGTGGTCGGCAAAGGAAATAAGGAGCGGCTTGTGCCCATTGGTAAGGCTGCTTTGCACCACCTGAAACTTTACGAAGAACATGTGCGATCTCAGCAAACCCCAGCAAGAGGACAAGAGGAATACGTGTTCCTCAACCGGCGAGGTCAGAAATTGACGCGTGTGATGGTGTTTTTAATAATCAAAAAAACTGCAGCCCAAGCAGGGATTCAGAAAAATATCAGTCCGCACACCTTTCGACATTCTTTTGCGACGCATTTGATAGAAGGAGGGGCTGACTTACGTGCAGTGCAGGAAATGCTCGGTCATGAGAGTATCACGACAACTGAGATTTATACGCACTTAGATCGGGATTATTTGAAGCAGGTATTGCACAACTTTCATCCTAGAAAATAAGGAAACTTATTGCCAGATGGACTCAGTCAAAATCTGTTGTACACTGTGTGTGGAGATGAAAATCACCAATCGGATCGTATGGTACCCCCCTAATAAAATAGCTAGGATATAGGCTAACTTGGTACTGTAAAGGATGCTTGAAAAATAATTTTTTTGAGTGACTAGTTCTGTCAGGAGAACAAGTATGGCGATAAAACTTACAATGGGTACTAAAGGACCTAAAATATGGTATTCAATACTTTTTAATAGATCTCCCTGATAAAAAAAGATAATTGATTTTGTAATACCGCAGCCAGGACAGGGAAAGCCTGTCATCATTTTGAAGGGACATAAAGACTGTTCTGTCTCTATATGCTCATGGCTAGTAAGCATAATGAAAAATGGGATTGCTAGCATGCTAAGCGCGCCAGCAATCCCATATATTTTTCGTAAGCGTTGCTTATTCGTAAAGTTTGTTGATGTCACCTTGTACAATCATTGCAGCTACAAAAGGAGCAACAAAACCTAAAATCATCAATAGTGTAGATTGGTCTTTTCCAGGCTGTCCAGTTTGCTCATAAATTTTAGGAAGTGCATCCTTACCAATTAGGAAATAGAAATACAAGTTGACCGGCATGCAGCATCCTGAAAATATAGCAATCGGTTGAGAAATCACTTCTTGTTCAGAAACAGCATTTATCACCTGTGCTACCTTGATATTCCAATAGATAAGGTACAAACCGCAAGTAAGAGCGCCAAGCACTAATACAATTATAGGATCATTTTTAAATTGGGGAATAGGTTGGGTCATAAGGGTTTTGTTTTCTTTTTCTACTCGTAAGGCTTTTCGATTACGCCCCGTTTTTAAATGGTTTCTGGCTCCATAGAATCCCCAATTCTATTATTAATTTTTCAATTATCAAACTTTGGAAACATAATTTTCCGAATTAGTTTCATCTAGAGAAAGACTTAATTCCTTCAGTTTTTTTGTTCAAACCTTTGTGTTGAAGCAGTAATTCAACTAACTGACTGTTTATTAGAACCATTATTTTTGTTTATAAACATGCTAAGATTAGGACTTAGACTGAATCCTATCATACATTCCCTTCACTTGCAAGTCCCCAAACCCATAGATTCCTGCTTGCCTATTGAATTCTTTGAAGATTAGGGGAAAGTCTGTGGCTCCACTCGCCATAACTTCGTAAAGGATTCTTTCTGGCTTGCCCAAGCCGTCTGTACCTGGAAGTCGATCCAGGTGGGCTTGGCAAACTGCTTCGAGGGACTCGAAGCAGGGGCAAGATTGGATCGAGAGGCTTTTGAACACATCCCAATCTTGGCTACTGTAGGCTTGCCAGAGTGCTTTCCCTAGCGCTACATCCGAAGGGTGAAATGGAACCCGAGCTTCATAGCAATCTTCGAGCGATTCCAGATCAGCCTGGCCAAATCCAGCCCATCGATCATCGGTAGTTGAAATAGGTGGGAAAACTCGGAATAATTTGAGTTTGGGCATTTCAGCAAGCACCGATAGGATAAACCATAAATTTACCTGACAGAATAAATCGTCTTCAAACCAGAGACAAATCTCCGTGTCTTCTGGGAGCGCATGTAGTCGTTCGATTTCTGAAACGGTTTTCTGGGTGTACTCCTCCGAAGTGACTCCATAGCTCGAAGCGATAAATTCAGTCCGAATTTTCCAAAACGCATCCAAGTTAGAGGCAGCTACCGGACCTACAATTAAGGCCTCCCGAAATACCAAATGCGTTTGAAAATAGGATGCGCCTTGGAGCTGGTATGCCAACTGATCTCCGTTTAAAATGTGCAAGGGAGGTGTCATCTACTTTTTATTCAAAGAATTCCAATCAATGGTGCTGGATCTGGGCAATTTTCCCGATAGTAGGCTAGGTCTTTTTCAGCCGCCACACCAGGATAATCCCCCCAAAAGTCACCCATGTCCCAAATCAACTGGAAGTGGAGGTGGGGCGGCCAATCTCCATTTTCTGGGAAGGGTCCAATTTCACAAATTCGTTCTCCAGCGCTTACCTCTCGGCCAACTTCAAACAAGGATAAACTAGCGCTACTGAGGTGTCCATAGAGGGAGTACAAGGTCTTTTCACCCAGTTGATGGGACAGGATCAACGTAGGCCCATAATTTCCAAATCCCACATTGTCTTGGAAACTATGAATTTTTCCTGCTAAAGGGGCATATACAGGGCTTCCCCCTGCTGCCCAAATATCTACACCTAAATGAATGTTTCGAAAATTGGAAGATTCCGTGGCAAATACCTCGCTGCGTCGGTAAATGGCTCGTTTTTCCAAATAGCCTCCTACCCCGTATTTTTTTTCGGCAGTTTGCATTTGTCCAAATACAAAAGCATTGAACTCGGCCGTATCGCTGAGATTTACTTCCGCAAGTGCTTGATTGGCTTCTGTGAAATCCAAGGGGAGCGTATTTTCTGGGCGCAGCACTTCTCCCATAATGGGAAAGGCAAGGATAGTTGACAAGTTCATGTGGAAAAAATAAAGAATTTATCTTCGAAAATTGGGTTGAATGCATGAATCTACCCATTTGTCGGTTGAACTCCAATGTTCTCTCTGAACACTAGTAATGGATGTCATTAAACTTCCCTATTTTTCCCTTTCTCCTTCGGATAATTTTTCTAATTTTACGCCAATTTGGACCTAAGTAAAATTTAATTTCTCCACTCCCCATGCCTAAAGATTCGAGCATCAAACACGTATTAATCATTGGTTCAGGTCCTATCGTCATTGGGCAAGCATGTGAATTCGATTATTCGGGTTCCCAGGCCTCCAGATCCCTTCGGGAAGAGGGGATTACCGTCACGCTGATCAACTCCAATCCGGCGACGATCATGACGGATCCAGTGACCGCCGATCACGTGTATTTGCTACCTCTGGAGAAAAAATCCATTCGTAAAATTCTAACCGATCACCCCGATATCGATGCGGTCCTTCCGACCATGGGTGGCCAGACAGCCTTGAACCTGGCCATCGACTGCGACAAAGCAGGAATTTGGAAAAATTTCGGAGTCAAGATGATTGGGGTAGATATCGAAGCCATCGACACGGCTGAAAATAGAGAAAAGTTTAAGGCTTTGATGGAGAAAATTGGGGTGGGTGTCTGCAAAGGAGACACTGCCACTTCCATGCTGCAAGGCAAAGAAATCGCCCAAGAAATTGGGTTCCCACTGATCATCCGTGCTTCCTATACTTTAGGAGGAGCCGGGGGTGCCTTTGTAGAGAAAGCAGAGGACTTTGAACATTACCTTTCCGCAGGTCTACAAGCATCCCCAGTACATGAAGTGCTCATTGAGCAAAGCATCATGGGTTGGAAGGAATACGAGTTGGAGGTGATGCGTGACAACATTGGCAACATGATTGTCATCTGTTCCATCGAAAATTTTGACCCCATGGGGGTGCATACAGGTGACTCTATCACGGTCGCTCCTGCGATGACCCTACCGGATACCGTGTACCAGCGCATGCGTAACTATGCCATCACGATGATGAATAGCATAGGCAATTTTGCTGGAGGCTGTAACGTACAGTTTGCGGTCAGTCCAGACAACCAAACCATCATCGGCATCGAGATCAACCCACGGGTATCTCGTTCCTCTGCCTTAGCCTCCAAAGCCACCGGATATCCCATTGCAAAAGTGGCGGCGAAGTTGGCCATCGGCTACAACTTGGATGAATTGTCTAATTCCATCACCGGTACTACTTCGGCCTATTTTGAGCCTTCGATTGATTACGTAATCGTCAAGATCCCTCGTTGGAACTTTGACAAGTTCAAAGGCGCCGATCGTAAACTCGGACTTTCCATGAAGGCCGTAGGGGAAGTGATGGGTATCGGGCGCAATTTTCAAGAAGCCTTGCAAAAGGCCTGTCAGTCCCTCGAAATTAAACGAAACGGCCTAGGTGCCGATGGCAAAGAACTCAAAGACCAGGCTCAAATCCTCTACTCTTTGGCCAATCCAAGTTGGAACAGATTGTTTCACGTCTATGACGCCTTCAAATTAGGCATCTCTTTCCGGACCATTCACGATTTGACCAAAATTGACAAGTGGTTTTTGAAGCAAATCGAAGAATTGATTCACTTGGAAGCAGAGATTAGCAAGTACAAGCTCAATACCATTCCTCGTGAGTTGATGGATGAAGCCAAGAAAAAAGGCTATGCAGATCGTCAAATCGCCCATTTGCTAGATTGCCTTGAAAGCGATGTGTTTCACAAGCGCTACCAGGAAATGGGAATCAAGCGAGTGTACAAGTTGGTGGATACCTGTGCGGCTGAGTTTGCTGCGCAAACTCCCTACTATTACTCCACTTTTGGAGAGGAAAACGAATCCATTCGCAGCGAGAAAAAGAAAGTGGTAGTCCTAGGCTCCGGCCCCAATCGTGTGGGTCAGGGCATTGAATTTGACTATTCTTGCGTGCATGGGGTCTTGGCGGCGAAGGAATGCGGCTACGAAACCATCATGATCAACTGCAACCCGGAGACGGTATCCACGGATCCGGATGTGGCCGATAAGCTTTATTTTGAGCCGGTATTCTGGGAGCATATCTACGAAATCATCCTTCAGGAAAATCCAGTAGGGGTAATTGTACAACTTGGAGGTCAAACGGCCTTGAAATTGGCGGAAAAGCTTTCCAAGTATGGCATCAAAATCATCGGAACGAGCTACGAGGCCCTAGATTTGGCTGAAGATAGAGGCCTATTCTCTACGCTTTTGAAGGAAAATAACGTGCCTTACCCTGAGTTTGGTACCATTCACAATACCGATGAAGCACTCGAGCTGTGCAAGACGATCGGATTCCCATTGCTGGTAAGACCTAGCTACGTGCTTGGTGGACAGGGGATGAAAATTGTAATCAACGAAAAAGAGTTGGAAGAGCATGTGGTCAACGTACTTCGCGACATTCCAAACAACGAGATCCTACTGGATCATTTCTTGGAAGGGGCGATAGAAGCGGAAGCCGATGCGATTTGCGATGGAGAAAATGTCTACATCATCGGGATTATGCAGCACATTGAGCCAGCGGGGATTCACTCTGGCGACTCTTATGCGGTATTGCCTCCGTACAACTTGGGGGATTTGGTCATTCGGCAAATCGAAACCTACACTAAGAAAATTGCCCTTGCATTAAGAACTGTGGGCTTGATCAATATTCAGTTTGCCATCAAAAATGACAAGGTATATGTAATCGAAGCGAATCCTCGGGCTTCCCGAACCGTTCCTTTCATTTGCAAGGCCTACCAAGAACCTTACGTGAACTATGCCGTAAAAGTAATGCTGGGAGAGAAGAAGGTAACCGACTTCGCTTTCAAGCCAGTGAAGAAAGGGTATGCCATCAAGGAGCCGGTATTCTCTTTCCATAAATTTCCCAATGTCAACAAGGAGCTTGGCCCTGAGATGAAGTCTACCGGTGAAGCCATTTACTTTATTGACGATTTGATGGATGATTATTTCTTAAAAATTTACGCTGAGCGAAACATTTACTTAAGTAAGTAGTGATGCTCTTAACTAAATAAATCTTGGGTACCGCTTTTAAAATTCTAATTATTCTTCTTGGTGTAGGCTGGCTTTTGGGACAGCTGCTCCGCTACTTCCTGCGGTCTAAGCTGGCACAATTGGCCCGAAGAGTCAATGAGGCTGCCATGGATCAGCAGCGTGCGCAGCAGCAGGCACAGCGACCTAGGGATGGGGTAAACGTGGATTTCATCCCAAAAAAATCTCCTCAAAAAATGAAGAAAGACCTAGAAGGTGGAGAATACGTAGACTACGAAGAAGTGAAGGATTGACCTTCACTTTTTTTATTGGACTCGTTTACACCAGTACAACTTGAAACCAGTGGCCGTCTGGGTTCCGATTAAAAAATCCTCCCCGCCATCCTTTAAACCTAATTTTTTCTTGAGTTCCTCGGCACCAGTCACGTAGTTGCGGCAGATTACATTGGCCTTTCCTGAAGGGAATAGGGCTTTGATCTCCTGCTTTTTTGGACTGATTTCTTGAAGCACTTCAAAGACTCGGCCTGGAATGCCTGGATTAAAGTTTTCGCTAGTATAGAGGTGACTGTTTCGTTCCAATTTTTTGAGTCCAAATCGCTCACCAAATAGGTTAAATGCACCCGCTTTGAGGATTCCTGCTAGGGGCTCAATCAGGTACTTGCCTGCTTCAGCAAATTGGGATTGTACTCGTTCCTCATCCCTCGGCTCAAACTCAAAAGGGGGCAATCCACTTTCGAGATTAATTACTGAAATCATTCTTGATGCTCCTTCGTTGGCTTTATCCCAATGCAAAAGGAGTTCCTTGACTTCGTTTCTAACCGATACCACCGTGATTTTTTGGAGGTCTGGTAGTTCTGTCCAGGCTTGAGTTAGGTCCAACATCGGTGAGGCCTTGAGTAGAATCGAATCAGATTTACTTTGCAATAGGGGCCAGGCGTCCACGATATTTGGTTCGCAATCCTGCAGCTTGTACAATTTCTGGTTTCCCGTCCCCCGACGGGCAGGGTCTGCATAAATCAAATCAAAGCGCTGTGCTGTTTTCTCCAAAAAATTCAATCCATCGCCCTCCACAAAATCGAACTTGCCAGGGTTTAAGGCGCATAAGTTGTGCTTCGATACCTGGAAAAGTTCGGCTTGCTGTTCACAATACACCCCTTTTTCAAATCCCTGACTGAGGTGATAGCAATCCACCCCAAAACCCCCAGTGAGGTCGATCATCCAGCCACCGCTGCGGCCTGCGGACTTGAAGGCGGCGGTTTGCTCGGAGGAACATTGTTCGACCGAGATACTGGCAGGGAAAAGGAGGTCTAAATTTTTAGACCAGGTAGGCAATTTTTTGGATGTTTTTTGCCGTGCGGCGATTTGCTGTACGGCTGTTTTTAGGTCAAAAGCAACTTTTCCCTGGTACTTAAAAAGTAAAAGTGCAGGATCTTCTTCGAGATGATCCTGCACAAATTGATTGAATTCGGCGCTATTGAACCCGCTGAGGTTCATTAGGCCAATTTATTTTTCAAAAGGTATTCTGCAATCTGCACTGCATTGGTGGCGGCACCTTTTCGGAGATTATCTGCTACGATCCACATATTGAGCGTATTGGGTTGGGACTCGTCTCGGCGTAGTCTTCCCACAAACACCTCATCCTTTTTGTGGGAAGTGATCGGCATGGGGTAGATAAAGTTAGCTGGATCGTCTTGAACGATGATGCCAGGGGCATTTTCAAGTAGGCTTCTCACCTCTGCCAAGTCAAAATCTTGTTTGAACTCCACATTTACTGCCTCTGAGTGTCCGCCCATGGTTGGGATACGAACTGTCGTGGAGGTCACTTGAATGGAGTCGTCGCTGAAGATTTTCTTGGTCTCGTTGATCATCTTCATTTCTTCCTTGGTGTAGCCGTTGGGTTGGAACAGGTCGATATGTGGAAGAACATTGAGGTCAATTTTGTGTGGATAGACCATCTCAGGGGTTTTCCCTTCGCGTTCGGCCATCATTTGATCCACTGCGGCTTTGCCGGTGCCGGTCACGGACTGGTAGGTAGAGACCACGATGCGTTTGATGCCGTAGCGCTGCCGTAGTGGCTCTAGGGCCAGGACCATCTGTATGGTGGAGCAGTTGGGATTGGCGATGATTTTATCGGCTGGGCCGATTTCTTTGGCATTGATTTCAGGAACGACTAATTTTTTGCTAGGATCCATGCGCCAGGCAGAGGAATTGTCGATAACAATAGTTCCTACGGCAGCAAATTTGGGGGCCCATTCCAAGGAAGTGCTTCCTCCAGCAGAGAAAATGGCAATGTCCGGTTTGGCGGCAACACCTTCTTCTAAGTCCATGATCACGTGATTTTTGCCGTTGTAGGCGATCTCTTTTCCTTTGGATCTAGCGGATGCTACAAGGAGGAGTTCGGTGTAAGGAAATTGATGCTCTTGAAGCACTTCCAAAATTTCGGTGCCTACTAGTCCAGTGGCACCTACGACGGCAAGTTTCATGGGAAATCGGGTTGTTGGTTTTGAGTTCACAAAAATACGGATTCATGTTTCAATAAACGGGCTCAAGGGAAACATTTTTACCGCGTCTAGGTTTTCAAAAATTCTGATTATCTTCCCTTACTTTTTAAACTTTTAGCCATGAATCATTTTTTTAGAATAGCAGGATTCCTGCTAGGCCTTCACTTCCATCTCTTCTTTCCTTCAGCATTGGCTCAACATCAAGATTTTGAGGGTTCTTTTTCTAGTGTATCCTATCCACAGTCCTTCTTACCGGGATGGTATGCCAATGAGTTTAGGAGTACTTCTTCCCGAATTTTTCGACTCCCTACGGGAGGCATCAATGGATCAGCTGCTTTGGCCATTCAGCCCATCAGTACCTTTACTGGGCGAGTTTGGGTGCGACTTCAACCCAAAGGAATGAACAATCCACGGATTGTATTTTGGGCGAAAACTCTTAGAAATGGAGCTGGAACGCGTTCTGCGCAAGTGTATGCTTCCTGGGCTTCAACTTTGGAAGGGAATTACCAAGAACGGATGCCTGTGGGTGATGTCAATCAATTTCCCAATGCCACGACGGCCTTCCATCAGGTGGATTTGGAAGTACCTGCTTCATTCGTCGGCCTGGAGGAAGTGTTTTTGAGTTTGGAAGTGGGGATAGGTTCGGGTACAGGTAGCGCAGCACGATGGGTGATGGATGAATTTCGTTTGGAAGATCGGGTAGTGGATGAGGTCTCTCCTCGGGTGGAACAAGTCAAAGGCTTTGGGCCAAAGGAGTTGCTGGTTACCTTTTCTGAGCCTGTAGACCCTGTTTTTTCCAGATTACCGCTGGCCTACGCTTTGGAAGGCAAGGGGCCTTTGGAGACGCGTAGATTGGCGGACTCCGTGTTGGTGTTGGCATTTGATGAGGCTTTGCTAGAAGAAAAGGAGTACAGACTTCTTGTGCAACAAGTGCCAGACCTGCAGGGCAATTTTTTGGCCGACACCTTGATCAAGTTTAAGTATACCGACCCCATCCTTTATGGATCCAAATCCCTAGTCATCAACGAAGTGATGGCTGCCCCTCGACAAGATCAGGACTTACCTTTTGTAGAATATGTGGAGTTGATGAATCCTTTGAATAAAGAATTGCGCTTGGATGGAATCGTCTTTTCTACGTCCACATCTCAGGTGGTATTGCCACCCTATTGGATTGGTCCTGGAGAATGGGTGATCTTGTGTCCCAGTTTACAAGCAGTACTGCTACGGCCTTATGGAAAGGTGTTGCCTATCGAAGGTTGGCCTGTGCTCTCCAATTCTGGAACTACTCTTCGCTTGCAAGCCCCTTCGGGTGTATTGATCGACCAGTTGACTTACAGTACGGCTACTTGGGGAGGAATTGAGTTTGCGAATGGGGGATACAGTTTGGAATTACCGGATCCTTTTTTTCGCTGTGAGGGAACGTCCTTATTGGCGTCTTCTATCGATCCTAGACGGGGCACTCCTGGGGCTCAAAACTCAAATTTTAAGCGTCAAGAAGATCCAGGCCCTCTTCGGGTGGAGGCAAGTTGGTTTACAGATTCCAAAAAGGTTTTTGTTGCGATAAATCAAGCGATACTTCCAAAAATTGGGATTGCTCCATTTGTGTTTGCTCCTGAATTGGCTATTGATTCCAGTTGGGTATTTGCTTCAGGGAAACGAATTGGGTTGTCCCTACAGGTTCCCGCTAAAAGTAGCCTTCCCTATCAGTTGAAGGCTTCAGCCTTGGAATCCTGTGTGGGCGAGTTGGAAGGATTTGAAACCTCGCTGATTTTAGGGGAGGAACCAGCGCCTGGCGAACTGATTATAAATGAGGTCTTGGCGGATCCTAGGCCTGGAGACCCCAAGTTTGTGGAAATCCACAATACCAGTTCCCAGAAATACCTTTCCTTGAATGGATGGTCACTGGCCAACCTTGAGGGAAAAGGACAGCCGCAACAAGTCCGAGTTTTTGGAGAGGAGGGCCAAATTATACCACCCCAAGGATATTTGGCCCTTAGCACAGCTCCTGAGCGCTTGCGTATCACCTATCCGCAGTCTGCTGCAGGGAATTTGATGCAGGTGAATGGGCTTCCAAGTTTACCTATTGGTGAAGGTACGGTTTTACTGCTTTCACCAGATGGTCAGGTGATTGAATCTCTTTCTTATCAGGAAGCTTGGCATCATCCCTTGCTCCATACGAGTAAAGGCGTGTCCTTGGAGCGTATTGCTCCTTTTTCCACAGCAACTGATTCTGGAAATTGGCAATCGGCATCAAGTGCTGCCGATTATGGTACCCCTGGAAGAAAGAATTCTACGGTAGTGCGTGCCGATATCGAAGGAGAAATCCTGAAGGTAGATCCCCAGGTTTTTGATCCAGAAGGGAGCAGTGGTCCCAATTTTGTAACCATACAGTACTCCTTAGAGCAGGCGGGATGGGTGGGAAGTTTTACCATCTATTCGGCTGCAGGAAGAGAAGTGATCCTGCTGGGGCAACAGCAAATTTTGGGGACCTCAGGGGTGTATTCTTGGTCGGGAACAGATGCTGCTGGAAGTAGGGTTCGGCCAGGATATTATGTGTTGGTTGCACAACTCTTCGATTTGAGTGGCCGCTTAAAGGTGGTCAAAAAGACATTTGTGGTGGCTTCTCAATTGAATTAGAACTCTAAGAAAAATGTGAAAAATTCAAAGGTTGAAGGGATATTTATAATCCTTTCTTTGTTTTGGTTTTCAAAAAGACTGCTGTATTTTAGGGAATTGTTTTTTAAACTAGTCCCACAAGTGAACCCCTAATTAGGAATTGTATGAGTAAGGAAGAAAAAACCGCGTATTCCAGAGATGAGCTCAAGGAATTTGAAGAAATCATTCTTCAGAAATTAGCCTTGGCAAAAGAAGAGCTTCACTCGCTTAAGGAGACCATGAGTAAAAAGAACGACAGTGGGACGGATCATACTTCTTCCACCTCTAAGCTTTTGGAAGATGGGGCGGATACTTTGGAACGTGAAAGTTTGAATCAATTGGCGGCAAGACAGCAAAAGTTTGTCATCAATCTGGAGAATGCCTTGATTCGAATTAAAAATGGAACCTATGGAGTTTGTGTGGATACAGGCAAGCTGATTTCAAAGGAAAGATTAAAGGCTGTGCCACACACCATGCATTCCATTGAGGCGAAGTTGGCCAAAAAGTAGGTGTGGACTTCCTTCATCGCCATATAGAAGCCTTGATTTTTTGTGCTCCTGAACCACTTGGGCTGGGGGAAATCGTGTCTTGTTTGAGTGAAATGTTTGGTGCAGATGTGCCTTCGAAAGATGTGGGAGCAGCTTTGGTAGAACTTTGTCTCAAATATGAAAGTGAGGAATACTCGTTTGCCTTAGAAAAACTGGGGGGAGGGTATCAATTTTTGACCAAGCCTGCTTACCAGCCTAGTATTCAAATTTTATTGCGTCAGCATTCCCAAAAAAGGCTTTCGACAGCTCAGTTAGAGACTTTGTCCATTATTGCGTACAAGCAGCCAATTACCAAAGGTGAAGTGGAGCAGATTCGCGGGGTTGCCTGTGATTATTCTCTCCAAAAGTTATTGGAAAAAGAATTGGTGGAGATCAAAGGAAAATCCGACGGGGTAGGGAGACCTTTAATTTATGGGACTTCCCAAAAGTTTATGGATTATTTTGGAATCAATTCCTTGCAAGATTTGCCGCAACCCAAGGATTTTTCGCAGCCAGAGCATCAAATTGGGGAAGAAAGAGATTAGTCTATCCGGATCACTTTAGCTAGTCGGGACACCAAGAATTTTTTGCCTGTGTCTAGTTCCTCGCATAGGATGCGCGTTCGCCGCGTTTCCCCTTTTTTAAATTTTCTGCCTGCCAATTCAAAATGGGTCTGAGGGGCTAAATCAGCTAAGAAAAAGCTAGTTTGGGTTTTGGAATTTCCACTGTCATACTTACTCATTTCTTTCATGAGAAAAAGATCCCGGGCAGAGCTAGCGGAAGGATTTCGCATGTGCAATTTTAGTGGAACGAGGACATCCCTAGGAAAGATGGATTCCCTAAGCAGTGGTTCTAAAAGCAGCTTAAATAGTGCTTTCCATTCCGATCCATGGGGAGCGTGGGTGGTTCCGTAGTGATCAAATGCTCTGAGGTGTGCTACCTCATGAATGTAGGTAAGCAGAAATTGGTAGGGGTTCAGGTCCGAATTCAGTGTGATCGTTTGAATGGATCGATTTTTTTGGTATCGGAAGTCTCCTAATTTGGTATTTCTTGGTGGTTTGACAAAAAAATGAAAAGGTCTTTCTTCCCAAAGTTGAACGCAGTAGGGGATTGCGTTTTCGGGGAGATGCTTTTGGAATAGCCGAAGAAGTTCAGTGGGGGTGCTAGACATTTTTGGGCATAAAAAAAGAGTTCCGATCCATCGGAACTCTTAATTTTTTCACGCGTGGTGTTGATTACTTCTTTGCAGAAGCAGCGATTGAATCAGCCTTTCTGATTGAATCAGCTTTAGCAGCATCAGCAGCAGCCTGAGCATCAGCAGCAGCAGCAGCATCAGCTGCAACTTTAGCTAGAGAATCAGCAGTAGCGATTGAATCCTGCTTGGCTTTTTCTGCATCAGCTCCACCGCCACAAGAAGCAGTAGCGATCAAACCAGCGATTGCGAAAATTGCAAATACCTTTTTCATTTGTTATGGTTTTCTTAATTACAATACAAATGTACTAGTATTATTTTTATTTGTGCAAGTGGTTACCAAAATTTTTTATTTGTTTTTGTAAACTATTTTTACGGGAACGCCTTCGAAATCAAAGTTTTCTCGCAATCTATTCTCCAAAAAGCGTGTATAGGGTTCTTTTATGTATTGCGGTAGGTTGCAAAAAAAAGCAAAAACAGGGTTTTTGGTTGGTAACTGGGTCACGTATTTTATCTTGATATACTTTCCTTTCCAAGCTGGTGGAGGATATTTTTCAATTTCTTGAAGTAGGATATCGTTTAATTTGGAAGTAGTTACTCGTCTTGTTTTGTTCTCATATACTTTTACTGCCAGCTCTATCGCTTGAAAAATGCGTTGTTTTTCAGTGACTGATGTAAAGATGATAGGGATCCATTTGTGTTCACCAAGGCGATCCAGCATATCTTCCTTGATTTTATTCATCGTCTTGTGGTCTTTTTCAATCAAATCCCACTTATTGACCATGATGAGTACGCCTTTGTTATTTTTTATGGCTAAGGAAATCAGGTTGACATCCTGTGCTTCCAGTCCACGGGTGGCATCCAACATCACGATGACTACATCTGATTCCTCTAAGGTTCTTAACGATCGCATGACCGAATAAAACTCGACATCTTCTTTGACTTTGGCTTTTTTACGGATTCCAGCAGTATCGGTAATGATAAAATCTTGGCCGAAAAACTTGTAACGGGTGTGAATGGCATCTCGCGTGGTGCCAGCCTCATTGGTGACAATGGAGCGTTCTTGACCGAGAAGTGCATTGAGGAAAGAGGATTTTCCTGCGTTTGGTCGTCCCAAAATGGATATTTTTGGGATACCTGCATCTGGATCTTCTACACCATCTTCTTCAAAATGGGTTACGATGGCATCCAATAGGTCTCCGGTACCACTACCGCTAGCAGCAGCAATTGGAAAAATTTCCAAATCCGTCAAGCCGAGCGAGTAGAACTCGTTAGCCATAAAAGATTTCTCCTGGTTATCTGCTTTATTGGCAACTATATACAGCGGTTTTTTATTGCTCCGGAGTTCGTTTGCGAATTCCTCATCCAGATCAGTCAAACCATCGTGACAATCGACCACGAAGAGAATCACATCTGCTTCTTCGATGGCTAGTTTTACTTGTTTGCGAATTTCGGCTTCGTAGAGGTCGTCGGATCCAGTGACATAACCACCCGTATCGATGACAGAGAAAAATTTGCCAGACCATTGGGCATGCCCATAGTGTCTATCCCGAGTTACGCCGCTAAGATTGTCTTCAATGGCTTTTCGCTCTTCCACCAGGCGATTGAAAAGGGTGGATTTGCCCACATTGGGCCTGCCTACTATTGCTACTATGTTTGCCATGATTAAGAGGGGTCGTACCCGAATTTTTTTAATACTAATTTATTTTTTCGCCAATCCTGTTCCACCTTGACGTAGGTTTCTAGAAATACTTTTTTCCCAAAAAACTTTTCTAGGTCAGCACGTGCTTCTGTGCCTACTTTCTTGAGCATTTTTCCTTTGTCGCCAATGACAATTCCTTTTTGACTGTCACGTTCCACGAAGATGGTAGCTCGAATGCGGATCAAGTTTTCTTCCTCGTGAAAATCTTCAATGCCTACTTCGGTACTGTATGGGATTTCCTTTTTGTAGTTGGTAAAGATTTTCTCGCGAATGATCTCAGAGGCAAAGAAACGTTCTGGACGATCTGTAAGTTCCTCCTTGTCGTAAAAAGGGGGATGCACTGGAAGGCGTTCTACGATTTCTTGAAGGATGCGTTCGGTATTGAACTGCTCTAAAGCCGAGATAGGGATCACGGTAGCGGCTTGAATACGTGAGGTCCAATACTGGGTCACTTCGTCTAGTTGACCTTCCTTGGCCAAGTCGATTTTATTGATGACTAGAAGTATCGGTGCTCCAGACCCATTTATTTTTTGAATGACATCTTCTATTTCTTCATCGGATTCAAAGAGGTCGGTTACAAATACAATCACGTCGGCGTCTTCCAAGGTAAGGTGCACGAAGCCCATCATACTTTTATGGAGTTCGTACTTGGGCTTGAGCATGCCGGGAGTATCTGAGAATACGATTTGGTATTCCTCGGTATTGATTAATCCTAGGATGCGGTGCCGGGTAGTCTGTGCTTTGGAAGAAACAATTGAAAGGCGTTCTCCCACCAAAATATTCATCAGTGTAGACTTCCCTACATTGGGTTTTCCGATGATATTGACAAATCCTGCCTTGTGGGATGAAGGGATCATTTCTGACTTTTTTTGCAAAGGTACTTGATTTTTGAGAGTTTGTCCTTACCTTTGCATCACTATATCGCGGGATGGAGCAGTTGGTAGCTCGTCGGGCTCATAACCCGAAGGTCACAGGTTCGAGTCCTGTTCCCGCTACAAAGAACCCCTTCTACACTACGTATTAGGGGTTTCTTTATTTTTGGGGACACTTTGGGGGATAGTTGGTCTAATGCTGCGCTCCCTTTACCAGATAATTTGGTATTTTTAGGAGCTTTTCAACTTCCTCCAGTTATGGTTAAAACGTCACTTCCCATTTTTGTTTCTCTATTTTTACTATTAACTCCTATGGGAACTGGAAAGGATATTCACCTTTCTGAATCGGTCAATTTTTGCTTATTCAAAAATCCTTTGTGTTTCTACAACATGGATGTGTTGCGGTACTTGCAGGTGCTGCATCAACAACAAGAATACACTCAGATGGCTAAGTTTTTTTATGGGCCAATGAAACAGCAGCTTGGAGAGAAGAAGTTGGCAGCGTCCTTAGCGGATGTAGATTTTGGCTATGCTCTCAAAAGGGTTGGGGTCAAGGAAATAGATGCAAACAATTGGGCATTGACCTACCAGCGTACAATTTTAGGAACCCAAGAAAACTTTAAACTAGAGGCGGCTTTAATCAACGATACCTGTCGGGTGTATCTAGGTGAGAAAAAATGGAACCAGTTTTTTGATCGTTAATAAAGTAGATTTTTCATCCAGGATTTGATTTTTCTCCCAATTTTTCCCTTCGCATTCAACTAAGAAATAAGGTTGAGTGGATAAAAATCATTTTTTTATTTCAATTGTATAACAACTATCTTTAGTCAAAACACGTTTCACGTGTTACTCATCTACCTAACTCAATTTAACATATGAAAAAGCGATTTGCCCTTATTTTCTTGCTCGTAATGAGCTGTTTTGCTGTTCAAGCGCAGGAAATGACCACCCAGGATTTTAATGAGTGGAGAATTGTCACCGTAGTAGAATCAATTGTACCCATGGGATTGGGAAGATCTCGCATGGTAGAAAACATGACGGATGTCAATACCGAAGATTTTAGAACTAGCCGTGTAGATGGTAAGAAATCTTCTCAGCGTACTGTTAGCCGTAAAGAGTTGAAGGTGGACAAGTTTGACGAAGCCAAGCTGCTCAACTTTTTCAGTGCCACAGGAATCAACTTTCAAAATATTGCTTCAAATGACGCAATGATTGCAGCACGAATCATGGAATTGGAATCCGAAGGATACTCCTTGGTTTATGTGACTAGCGCTGTGGAAAGCTTTGGAGGCAAGGATGACGATAGTGGAATCTTTATTTCGAGGATGTACTTCAAAAAGGTGGTTGCCTTAAAATAAATACGCTCAAGTAAAAAATGGAAAGCAGGCAGTCTATAGGTTGGATAGCCTACTTTCCATGGTTTATTTGATCTAGAATAAATTACTTTTTTGATGGAATAATCAAGTCCTTTATTTTTTTGAATGAATGATTTTTCGCCTTTAAAATCCCTTCGGGATGCGCTAATAACACAAGTGAAAATTCTTTGATTAGCATAAATATTAAATAACATATTTGAGTTTTTTAAAAAAAATAATTAAATTTATCAAATAATGTATATAATTATATTTATTTAATTAAAAATATTATATAATTAAATTTACTTTATATTTTAAAAACAAGAATAGCGGGGTTTTGATGCCTCAATGTGTTGTTTTTTAGTTGTTTCTTGTTACAAATTTAAACGCTAACTGGCCATGTCGATTCCACAAAAAATCGCCAGTTCCATTTTTTGTGTTGTAGCTCTTTTTTCAGCTCTCCCAATCCATGGACAAACTTTACGCAATGCAAGTTTAGTTTCCATGGGGAATGCTGCACATGCGATCCCAGGGCAAGGGCTAGTGGTACAACAATCCATTGGGCAAAGTAGTGTAACTGGCGTATTTGCTAATTCTTCGGTGCGTATAAGCCAAGGATTTTTGCGTGGGATCCGCGTCATTTCTACCGAAATCAAGCGCCCCTTTGAGGCGATAGCCTTCCCCAATTCTTTTTCCGATCGCATCACCTTCCGATTTACTATCGAGCACCAAGAAGCAACGCAAGCTCGGATCTATGATGCCTTGGGAAAATTGGTCTATGATGCCACGCATCAGCCGAAAAACAAGGAAATCCAATTGAATCTCCCTTACCTAGCAACAGGCGTTTATGTTGCTCACCTGAGATCAGGAAATAAGTTTGTTCAAATCCGTATAATTAAAAAACCATGAGAACTTTTTTTTTAACCTGCATTCTTCTCTTTGCATTTAGCCAAACTAGTTCAGCACAGGAGATTTTTATCAAAACTGGAATCAATTCCACAACCTACGATTTTCGATCTGCTGATGGAGTCAAGCTCCTTGACTTCACGCCAGGAATGGGAAATTCCATCGAAATGGGCATGGGCTTTCCCTTTGTTGCAAAATCAAAAAAGGAAGGGGCTCCAGAAAAAGAGCGCTCTTATTCTCCAAACTGGTTTAAAAATGAAGTTTCCCTCAACCTAGACTCTTTTAACTCCTTTGGTGGGGATCAAAATAACAATTACAGTTGGGAAACGACCTACGGTGGAGTGACCAATACCCTATCCTTTTTGGCGCATATCGGAGAAGTGGAACTCGGGTTTCGAGGCCATCTGGGCCTTTCCGGAATGATTTCAGGTACTCAAGTGATCAATAGTTCTCGTTTTCCTCTGAAAGGGAAAGACGATTTTCAAGGAGTATTTGCGAAAACTGGTGTTGGGGCTTCTGCATCCTATCCCGTATTCCAGCGAGCATTTTTGAATCTAACCTATAGCTATTCAAAAAACTCCCGATTGGGAGGTCCACAGGAAGAGCAAGTGCGCTTTCTATCCCATGGGTTTTTATTCGGTTTGTACGTTCAATTGAAGTAACATGAAAAAGATTGGTTTTATTTTTTGCTTGTGGGTGCTGGTGGTGCCTGCATTGGCCCAAGTGCCTGGGATTACCTACCAGGCCGTAATCCTAGATAGCCAGGTATTGCCTGGAGAGGATAATCGAGCTGCTCCACTCGGTGACAAGGACTTGTGCCTGAAGTTTGTATTCAAAAATGGTTCAGGAATAAGTGAGTACGAGGAAGTGATCACAACACGTACGGATACGTATGGGATGGTCAATGTAATCATTGGTACGGGGAGTCGTACCGGAGGCACAGCCAATTCTTTTTCTCAGATTGTGTGGAATGCGCAAGCGAAGTTTTTGGAGGTCTCTTTTGACAAGTCAGGAGGCTGTTCCACTTTCGTATTGATCAGCAGCCAGCAATTTACAGCAGTCCCTTTTGCGCTCTATGCGGCCAACTCCGGGACTCCAGGGCCAGCAGGCCCTCAAGGTCCAGCCGGCTCGACGGGTGCCCAAGGGGTAGTGGGTCCAGCAGGACCCGCTGGGAGTACGGGTTCCAGTGCTTACCAAGTAGCTGTTGCAGCCGGATTCGTAGGGACTGAAGCTCAATGGCTAGCCTCTTTACAAGGTGTCACAGGAGCAACTGGTGCTCAGGGGCCGACAGGTCCGACAGGCACAGCAGGCCCCCAAGGTCCAGCAGGGAGTACGGGTTCCAGTGCCTATCAGGTAGCAGTAGCTGCTGGTTTTGTTGGAACTGAAGCACAGTGGCTAGCCTCTTTACAAGGTGTCACAGGAGCTACTGGCGCTCAAGGACCTACAGGTTCGACAGGCACAGCAGGCCCCCAAGGTCCAGCAGGGAGTACGGGTTCCAGTGCCTATCAGGTAGCAGTAGCTGCTGGTTTTGTTGGAACTGAAGCACAGTGGCTAGCCTCTTTGCGAGGAGTGGCTGGTGCACCGGGACCTCAAGGAATTCAAGGTCCTGCAGGATCCAATGGTACTAACGGCACGAATGGAACCAATGGCATCAGTGCCTATCAAAACTGGTTGAATCAAGGAAATACAGGAACTGAAGCAGATTTTATAGCTGCTTTACGCGGTGCACCTGGTGCAGCTGGGGCCACTGGCCCACAAGGTGTCCGAGGTACAGACGGGGCGCCTGGACCGCAAGGTTCTGCCGGTATTGCAGGAGCAACAGGATCTCAAGGTCCCCAAGGATTAGCAGGAGCCAATGGAGCCAATGGCCAAAATGGTCCTAGTGCTTATCAAGTGGCCGTGAATACGGGTTTTGTGGGTACAGAATCACAGTGGTTGGCCTCGCTTACTGGACCGCAAGGGCCTGCAGGACCTACTGGTTCGCTAGGACCGCAGGGTGTTGCTGGACCAGTTGGTCCTGCAGGATTGAGATGGAGGGGGGCTTGGTCTGCCACTGGTACCTATGCCATTGATGATGCGGTCGGGTTCAATGGGGCCTCTTGGTTTTGTATCAATCCGGTAAATAATTCGAGTTCCACACCAAATAATGATCCTACCAATTGGGCCTTATTGGCCTCTCAGGGATCACCTGGTCCACAAGGGCCTGCCGGAGTAGCGGGAGCTACCGGTCCAACAGGTCCCATTGGACTTACGGGTCCTACAGGTCCAGCGGGTCCTCAAGGAACTCAGGGCCTTACCGGTGCTACGGGAGCTACGGGAGTTCAAGGATCTGTGGGCGCCACGGGCCCCCAAGGCGCACAAGGAGCTACTGGCGCTACTGGCGCACAAGGGCCCATTGGATTGACTGGTCCACAAGGAACAAATGGAACCAATGGAGCCAACGGCCTTTCTGCCTATCAAGCTTGGTTGAATTTAGGCAATACCGGTTCGGAATCGGTCTTTATAGCCTCACTTACTGGCCCTGCTGGCGCGGCTGGTGCTGCAGGAGCTCAAGGCCCTAGTGGCCCCACCGGACTAACAGGTCCAATAGGTCCTGCAGGTACGCCAGGTGTCCAAGGGCCTACCGGAGCTCAGGGTCCAGCGGGAATTGCCGGTCCGCAGGGAAATATTGGACCAGTAGGTCCAGCCGGTCCTCAAGGAGCTACGGGAGCAAAAGGGGATACAGGTTTAACTGGATCGCAAGGGGCCATAGGAGCCGCTGGCCCAGCCGGCCCTACGGGTGCAACCGGCGCTGATGGACCTCAAGGTCCGGCAGGAACAAATGGCGCAGCAGGAGCCACTGGTCCTCAAGGCGCAGCAGGGGCTACGGGCCCACAAGGTCCCGCAGGAACAAATGGCACAGATGGATCAGTAGGAGCCACAGGTCCTCAGGGACCAGCAGGAGCGACCGGTGCTGTAGGAGCGACAGGCGCCACCGGCGCAGCAGGTGCTGCAGGCACCAATGGAAAAACAGTAGCCTATGGATCTACCAATCCTGGCGCTGGTACTGGAGTGGACGGAGATTTTTACATCAATACTGCAACAAATACCCTCTTTGGGCCTAAGCTAAGTGGGATTTGGCCTTCCGGAGTTTCCCTAGTTGGGCCAACAGGTGCTACTGGTCCTCAAGGCGCGACTGGAGCCACGGGTGCAGCAGGGACTCAAGGTACAGCAGGAACCAACGGAACCAATGGAACCAATGGAGCAACGGGGCCTGCTGGTCCAACTGGTGCTGTAGGAGCGACAGGCGCCACCGGCGCAGCAGGTGCTGCTGGTACCAATGGAAAGACAATAGCCTATGGATCTACCAATCCTGGCGCTGGTACTGGAGTGGACGGAGATTTTTACATCAATACCGCAACAAACACCCTCTTTGGGCCTAAGCTAAGTGGGGTTTGGCCTTCCGGGGTTTCCCTAGTTGGACCGACAGGGGCAACGGGTGCTCCAGGGACAGCGGGTACGAATGGTACCAACGGAACCAATGGAGCGGCAGGAGCCCAAGGTCCAACTGGTGCTACAGGCCCAGCAGGTCCAGCACCAGCAGGAACAGGGATAGTGACAGTAAGTGGTGGCGCGCTACAAACTCCTGGGGCACTTTCAGGAGATGTGACCTCATCAGGCTTAACCACGACCATTGGAGCAAGTAAAGTCACCAATACCATGTTAGCTGGAAGTATTACCTCTAGCAAGTTGGTAGGAACAGATATCACCACGCTTGGAACGATCACCACAGGAACCTGGAATGGAACAACCCTTGCTATCACACATGGAGGGACAGGTTCGACTACAAAAAACTTTGTCGATTTGACTACCGATCAAAGTATTGGAGGAGCGAAGCGATTTCAAAAAGCAGCAACTAATGCGGCAGCCTTTGATGCAGGGACGAGTTTGACCATTGATTTTGGACAGAGCAACTTAGCCTACACTAGTGGAGGAGGGGCTTCACCTTCCTACACACTCTCGAATGTCAAGGATGGAGGTGCCTATACCCTAGTGCTTACCAGTACGACCAACTCTGGAGCGCCTACATTTACGGCAACTGGATTTGCTACCGTCAAATACATGGGGACCACTTCCTTGACGTTAGGAAAAGCCCATATTTATTCCTTTATCGCCGTAGGGTCTGTGGTGTATGTCAGTATGGCTACCGAAAACTAAACTGGGATGAAAAAGATCGTATTTATTGTACTGCTCGTAAACTTTTATTTCGTTGGACAGCTTCAGGCCCAACTTTTTGGGGGGCAGATCAAATCAAGCGCTTTCTATCCTCCTGGGACATGTAATCCTAGGTTTCGAACTGCCGTCGTAGAAGTGACTAACCCTGTGACGGGGAGAATCTGGATGGATCGAAACTTAGGAGCAGAACGTGTTGCAACTTCTCCTACCGATGAACTGGCATATGGTGATTTGTACCAGTGGGGCAGATGGGCAGATGGGCACCAGTGCCGAAATTCAGGAACTACAACCACTTTAAGTTCAACGGGTAGACCTCCTCATGATGATTTTATTACCGTACCAACTACGAATGCTAACGATGATTGGCGAAATCCACAAGACAACACCATGTGGGGAATAAACCGGTCTTCAGGAGGGGTCAACAATCCTTGCCCAACGGGGTTCAGATTACCTACCGAAGATGAGTTAAGAGACGAAAGGAGAAGTTGGACCGGGGGAAATAACAGTACCGGCGCATTTAATTCTGTCCTAAAACTACCCTTAGCGGGCTATCGGGAACAAACTGGAGAGGTTTTGGCCATTGCCCAAAATTCGCCCTATGGGTTTATTTGGGCTCAAGATGTGGCGGGTCAAACTAATGCCGCAGACGCACGAGCATTGGCATATTTCAGTGGTAATGCCTTTGAAAACCCCTACAATCGAGCCCGGGGATATTCAGTACGTTGTATAAAATTTTAGAACTGAGAATTTAATTGGTTTTCTCCTCGTATCGGCTTTAAATTGGGACTTTCCAAAAGTTTACTTACCATTCAAAGCCATATGAAGCGAAGTTTAATTCTAGGGTATATTTTATTTTTTGGTTGCTTTCAATCCATAGCCCAAACCCTAACGGGGACCTTTCCTTCCCTTGCCAACCAAACCCTAAGTTTGGAAGGCTCAAAGGGGTTAACTACCTATTCCATTGGTAATACAAAAGCTGATGAAAAGGGGCAATTTTCGCTTACCTATTCTCCCCAAGATTATGGAGTCGCCTTTCTTTCTGGGGAAGACAAAAAGCCTTTTGTAGTGATTTTAGAGAAATCTGGCGTTCGCTTGGAAGGTCAAGTGCTCAGTGAGGCGAGTAGCATCCGAATTTTGGAAGGGCAAGAAAACCGATGGTTTGAACAGTACACCCAAGAGCAGGGGAAGCGGGAGCAGGCCCTAAGTGCTTGGGGCTATCTGCAAAACCTGTATCAAAATGATCCACTTTTTGCAACCCAGCAGGTGCCCATTCTAGCCATTGGAGGGGAGGTCATGCGGCTTCAGCAGGAAGATGGACAGTTTATTTCTACACTTCCTTCCGAGAGCTTCGCCCGTTGGTTTTTGCCCATCCGAAAACTGATTAGTTCTGTCGGAGCTGTTGCGCAGTACCGAACTGCCGAACTCCCACAGACCATTGCTGCTTTTCGGACCATGGATTATGCCGATCCACGGTTCCAAAAGAGTGGACTTTTCCGAGATGTCTTTGAAAGCCAGTTTTGGTTGCTAGAAAATTCAGGCGGCTCGCTGGATTCCATCTATGGACAAATGGAAGTTTCCTTGGATGCGATCTTAGCTAGTGTATCAAACAATGCACCTCTTTACAACGAGGTGACTGCCTATTTGCTAGAACTTTTGGAACGGCGTAGCCTAACCAATGCCGCGGAATACTTGGCCCTTACCGTACTCGAGCAAGACAAAGTTGCGCTGCAGCCGCGTTTGGCAAGACAGCTAGAGGGCTATCGTGCAATGAAGGTGGGGACAACCGTTCCTGAAATTCAATTTACAGGGGATATCTTACTTCAAGGCAAACCTGTTGCCTATCCTTCTCGATTAACTGAGGTTAAAGCCCCTTACCGCTTGGTAATTTTTGGTGCCAGTTGGTGCCCTGCCTGTTCAGAAGCAATGGCCGAGCTAATCCCCTTGTATGAAAAATGGAACAAGCTTGGTGTAGAGGCCATTTTTGTTTCTCTAGACACTGATCCAACCGCCTTCCAGGCCTATTCCAAAGGTATGCCTTTTATTGCCTTTTCGGATTACAAGAAATGGGATACACAGGCAGTTGCGGATTACTATGTATCGAGCTCACCCTCTTTTTACTTGATTGATCAATCCGGAAAGCTTCTTTTGCGTCCGCAATCCGTGAAGCAAATCGATGCCTGGGTGGAATGGAAGATGGGTGGGGGTACACAATAAGGGGACTTATTATACTAAGTACCTGCCTGGCGGCAGGCAGTCCAAGTACCAAGTAGGAAATACAGTAGAAATACAATAGAAATAAACCGAGCAGGCTCGGTGAAATAGGGAATTCAGGTGCTAATTCACCCTATTTCACGAAGCGTAGCGAAGTCTATTTCCACCCTATCTCGTACTTTGCACACCTGCCTTTGCATCTAAAAACTTTCCCTTAAAATTTGTAATCAAAGCACTTCAAAGCGCGATCTCGCTGCCCTCTTCGTTTTTGGTCCCCAGCTAGAAACTGGTAGCGCAATGAAAATTCATGTGAACCTTTGGTGTTGGCTCCTACCTGAGAAATCATCCAATCGTAGGAATAGCCCAATACCACTCCATTTTCCAAGGAGATCCCCAAAAGCCCAATTACAGAATCGTAATTTTTCAGTTCGCTAGTGGACATCAAACCACGAAAACCCAATCCAAAAATAAAGGAATCGTATTTGGTTTGTGTACTCAGGTCTAGTTGTGAAAACACCCCTTGTTTTTTATAGTTGGCCATGATGGAAAGGTACCGTTCCTGGTTATTGCTCCAGTAGCCAGATGATCCAAATTCGCGTTGCCATCCTGCCTGAACTCCATATTTGATTGGGAGAAATTCATACCCGATGTAGGTGGTGTTCATCATTTTTGGATTGTTGACATGGTAGGCACTCATGCCAAACCAAAAATCCGGGTTGGCATACATCAAACCAAAGCCCAAATCAAAGTAGCCAAATTGCTCCAGCTGGTCCAGGTAATCGATGGAGTTGGGATTGATACTTCTACTAAAAATGTCAATCTGATCTCCATAGATCAAGTTTTCCAGATTTCCACTTCGTGTAGCATAGGTGACTTGCGTGCCCATTCGAACACTCCCGTAATCGGACACTTTCAAGTTGTAGGAGTAGAGCAACCCGAGTTCGGTGGTATTCAAACTCATGTTTTGTTCATTGTATGAATTGGCTACCAAACCAATCCCACTTTGGAGATCAAAACTGTAGTGGTCCATGTAAGCAGAATACCCATTGAAATCAAAATCGAGGCCTGGCCATTGCTTCCGGTAATTTACCCCTACCCGAGTCAACTCACTCGATCCAGTCAATGCAGGATTCAAGTTCAATGGTCCTGCAAAGAACTGGGAGAAGTGAAAATCTTGTGACCTAAGGCTTTGGGCAAGCAGTAGACTGAGGAGAAGAAGGATGACTTTTTTCATAGTTTACTTGCCTAAATAAAATACCGATGATTGATCAAACACGCGGCCATCGAGTGTCGTGTAGCGCACGCGGTAAACATAATTTCCTACGGTTGCATCTCCTCCTTTGTGCTTGCCATCCCAGCCCTTAGACTTCAGGTCTTTGGACTCAAATACCAATTCACCCCACTTATTCATCACTAGAAAATGAATGTCCTTGATGTATAGGAATTTAGGATAGAAGTGGTCATTCACGCCATCTTGATTTGGAGTAAAGACATTGGGAATTTCAAAGAAGAAGTCTGTGATGACGATTTCTTTGGTGAAGCTTACCACACAGCCATCCACATCCTTCAGTTTAAGTGTAATGGTGTAGGTGCCTGGTTTTGCATACTTATGGGTAGGCTCCCATTCCGAGCTTACTATACCATCTCCAAAATCCCAGATGACCTCCTTGTATTTTCCAGTGCTTTTATTTTTAAACTTGACCTCGAAGTTGACCAAATTCTCATAGGAGAATTCAAAGGAAGCGGAGCTGTAATCAAATTCAGGTACCAAAGGATCCGTTTCGATGACTTCCATTCGCTTGGTTTGGATACAACCACGAGAATCTGTGACGGTCACAATAAATACGCCCAATTCTTGGGTGTCCATGGTCAATCCTGCATTCGTTTGTGTGCCTCTATTCCAAGAAACGGTGTAAGGGGCAATCCCGCCTGTTACGGCTACTTTGAAGTTGGATTTGATGCCTCTTGGGTTACATACTCTTTCAGAAGTTCGAGCTACACTTACTTCCAGAGGTAGGGGACGGATTACGGTAAACTGGCGTAGGATTCTGCAACCCATGGCATCTACCAACTCCAAGCTATAGGAACCAGGCGCGATACCTACCAAATTTTGAGATTTTGCTCCATTACTCCAGTTGAAGGTGTAAGGAGGGGTACCTCCAAATGGGGTGACCAGGATGGAACCTGAATTTGGATCCACGCAATCCAAGGCATCGTTGACGGTAGCGGATAAGTCTAGTGGTTGGGGCTCATTGATGACGAATTCACGTTCAATTTTACAGCCACCTGCATCGGTGATGACCACGCTATAGACTCCTTTGCCAAGGTTGTTGAGGACAGGTTCTTGCGGTCCATGTGCCCATTGTATGGTGAGTGGAGCCTTGCCTCCAATGATATTGAGTTGGATGGAACCATCTTTTTTGCCAAAGCAAGAAATGTTTTTAACTGTTTCTTCCAACTCATAAACAGGAGCTTCGATTACCGTAGAGCTGAGGGAAACTGTACACCCCTTGGCATCTGTAATTGTAGCTGTATAGATGCCTGGAGTTAAGTTTTGTAGCGTGAAGGAAGTCGAGAGGTTATTCCAACGAATCGTGTAAGGAGCAGTTCCTCCAGTAGGCGTTACGCGAATGGTGCCATTATTTGCACGGTAACAAGTGACATCTGTTTTCTGGATAGTAAAGCCTAAAGCTGCGTCTGGCTGATCGACGATTAACCCGCTTAATTCACTAAGCGCACAGCCATTGGCGTCGGAAACGCGAAGCGTATAGCTTCCTGCCCGTATACCGGTAAACTGGTAGCTAAGGTTGTTGGATAATACAGATTCCAAGAGCGGGAAGCCAGTCACACTGCTGCCACTCAATTCGTAGCGGTATGGGCCTACAGAAGCCTTCTTGATCGTCACTTTCAAGGTACCATCTCGTCCATCAAAGCAAGACACATCTGTGATTTGTACATCTTCTTTGGTGATCAAAAGTTCTTCTGGTTCTATCAGTTCGTAGCTTGCCTTTACGATACAGTTTTTACTATCGGCAATAGTTACATCGTAAGTACCAGGAAGTAATCCTTCAATTTTTTGCAAGTTGGAGCGGAAACCCCCAGGTCCTTCCCAGAATATTTTGTATCCCCCATTTCCACCGGTTATCTGGAGATCGATGACTCCATCACTTCCACCCTTACAGCTAATTTCAAATCCGTTGTAATCTGAAATGGTTGGAGTGATGACGATAGGTTCTGGATCGGTGATTTCGAAGGTTCGGGTGATTTTACAGCCAATATTGTCTGTAATGACCAAGTCATAGCGTCCAGCTTCCAAGTTTCTCAAGTCACGTGTAGCAGACTTAAATCCATTTGGACCTGACCAATCAAACACATAAGGAGGTATTCCCCCAGAGACATTCATCGAAATAGATCCATCCTTACCTTCTGGGCAGCTCACCATGGCGAGGGTAGGAGTAACGATTATTTCAGCAGGCTCTGTGATTGTGACCGATAACCTACTGGTACACAGCAATGCGTCTGTGACAAGCACGTCATAGGTACCCGAAAGGAGTCCTGTCAAATCTTTATTGGTAGAAGTATATCCTCCTGGGCCTGTCCATGCATAGCGATAGGGCGCTGTTCCTCCCGTTACATTAATTTGGATCGTGCCCTTACTATCTCCAAAGCACAAGTTATTCTCTTTTTTGACTAAGGTCGTGACCAAAGGAATCGGTTCTGTGATGGTGAACACTTTGGTCCAAGGGCAAGAATTTTGATCTGTAACTAAAAGTACATAGGTACCAGGTCCAATGTTGCGTAGGTCTTCAGGGACTAGGGAACGTTTGATTTCACCTACCCCTTCTTTAATCCACACAAACTGATAGGTTCCTGTGCCTCCGGTTACATTTCGGATAAGGATATTGCCATTATTTTCCCCGCCGCAAAGTACATTTTGTTTAACCGCATCGACTTCAATCGGTTCTGGAGTCGTCATTTCGTAGGTTTTGACCAAAGTACAATTGACTGCATCGGTAATGGTAAATGTATAGGTTCCTGCGACTAGGTTGCTTAGGTTACGGCTCGTGGAGGTAAATCCGTTTGGTCCTGTCCAGGCGAAGCGGTAGGGAGGAGTACCTCCAGTGACTTGGTGTGAAATGGATCCATTTGTACCTCCGAAGCAGGCGATGTTAAATCCATTGTAATCGGAAAGTACTGGATTGGTAATCTGTAGTGGAGCACTTGGTTGGGTGAGCGTGATGGTAGTCAAACTTTTCACACAGCCATTCAAATCTTGAAGGCTAAGGACATACTGTCCTGCTTTCAGATTGGCAAAGTCGTACAGGTTAGCATTGGTAAATCCAGAGTTCAAGGAAACGGCCGTACCGGTATAATCTGTGCCCGTGAGGTTAAAGATGTACTCTTTTACCCCTCCAGATCCTAGTAATCGAATGTTGCCCGTTGCTTCTCCATAGCAAAGGATGTTTCTTCGGTTTGCGACAACTTCAGCGAGTACCAAGACGGCTGGTTGTCGTAACGTATAGGTTTCTATCTTTTCGCAGCCGTTGGTATCGGTCACTTTTACACTGTAAGTACCTGCACGAACCCCCGTCAAGTTTGCGGCTGTTTGCATGCCTGTTGGAATTAGACCTCCAGAAGAGGCGGTCCACAGGTAGGTATAGCTACTAGTGCCTCCAGTTATTGCGAGATCTATTCGTCCATCCGTTGCCCCAAAACAAGAGATCTCAAAGCCATTGTAATTGGCAATGGTTTCGGTAATGACAATGGGTTGAGGTTCGGTTACGACAAAGGATTTGGATTGGGTACAGTTACCAGTGCCTACAATTACAGTATACGTTCCCGGCGCCAAATCATAGATATTTTGGGCAGTTGAAGTAAATCCATTTGGCCCAGTCCAGGAATAGGTATAGCCCGCTGGATCTGTTGGCAACTTTCCTCCGCTTGGGGTAAGTTCGATGTAGCCATCGTCTGCCCCGAAGCAAGAAATCCCAAATCCATTGTAGTTATTAGGCCCGCCGTTGATGACGATTGGGGGTTTAACGGTAACAGTAACGGTGAATGGATTTCCTTGACAGCCGGCTGCAGAAACAGGGACTACGGTGTAGATGACATTTACTGGAGCGTTTGTGGTATTGGTAAACGCATCATCAGCGAGTGCTGCAGCGGTAAGTCCAGATGCAGTAGTAGGGTTTCCGGCA
>CANGYY010000021.1 GCA_947458585.1 Cyclobacteriaceae bacterium
GCTCATAGATTTCAAAGGCCATTCGGGTGATCTTCTGCCCTACTTGCTTATGGTTCAGTACTTCGCTCATGGAATGAATTTTAGAAAAGGAAAATTAGGCCAATTTGCCCTAGATTCAAAACACTTTATCGATGACTATCCTCCTCACTCAGGATATTCAGGTAACTCTGGTACCGGTAAGGATGGATATAGCCTTCGTTTAACTTTTCCAGCACTACACAACCTGGCTCATTGACATGGGTGCAATTGTTGTATTTGCACTGACCCAGGTACTGCCGCATCTCTGGGAAAAAGTGGGAGAGCTCTTCGTCAGCCACATCCAAAATGCCAAACTCTTTGATGCCTGGCGTATCTATGAGATCTCCTGACCCTGGCAAGAAAAATAGTTCCGCAAAGGTGGTCGTGTGCACCCCTTTGGCACTGTAATCAGATACCTCCTTGGTTTCCTGCTTTGCGTGCGGAAGGAGCGCATTGAGCAAGGTGCTCTTCCCTACGCCCGAATGCCCTGAAATTAAATTGGATTTGTCTTGAATATAAGGAAGCAGCTTGGAGTCAAGATCCTGGTCCTCCAAGGCGGAAACTTCTACTACCGGATAGCCGAGGGGCACATAGATTTCATGAATGTCCTGGAGCCAATCGGTTTCATCTTCCCCTTCCAACTGATCCATCTTGTTGACGACAAGCAAGGTTGGGATGCCATAACTCTCCGTGGCCACCAAAAACCGATCAATAAAGCCTAGCGAGGTTCTTGGCTTCTTCATCGTAATCACCAAAATCGCCTGATCGATGTTGCTGGCAATGATGTGTGAAAAATGCTGCTTTCGCGTAGATTTCCGAATGACATAGTTGTCCCGAGGCAAAATTTCGTGAATCACCGCCGACTCCTGCCCCTCTTCCTTTTCCAATTCCACCCAATCACCAACGGCAATCGGGTTGGTCAGTTTGAGTTCATCCTGCTTAAACTTCCCTTTCAAGCGCGCAGAAAGGATCCCCTGATCCGTATGGACCTGGTACCAACTCCCTGTAGATTTGATAACTCTTCCTTTCATTTGGTGCTTGTTGAGGTAATTAGGTGTTCGGTAATTCGGGTAGCGGCGCCAAGATTTGCCTTTACCCAGCGTTGAGCAGCAGCTACGGATTGGGAATAAAATTCTGACTGCTCCAGCTTTTCTACTACTTCTTGAAGTTCTTTGGCAGTAGTGACTGCAAAGCCACATCCTTCTGCTTCACTTTGAGCGGCCTCTGGAAATTTGGACGCTCGTATCGGTTTTCCAAAAATCACCGGAACCCCAAATCCCAAAGGTTCTAAGATATTGTGAAGCCCTTTGCCAAAGCCACCGCCCACGTAGGCAATGTGAGCAAATTGGTACAAGGAAGAAAGCATTCCGATATTGTCAATGAATAAAATTCGATGGGATTGCTCCTCCTTCCACTGGGAATATTTTTGAAAAGGAACCCCAAGAGTAGTTGCCCATCGGTCGATAACTGCTGCGTCTATTGCATGCGGCGCTATGATCCATAGCCAATCCGGTTTGGATTGGATCAAGGGTATGAGCAGATTCATGTCTTCCTCCCAGGCGGATCCGATCAGTACGGTAGGGCGACCCTGGATCCAATTTTTAATGGCTGGAAAATCCCTGGGTTGGGCAGCTGTGGCCGCTACCCGATCAAATCGTGTGTCTCCAGTGAGACTGGCTTGGGAAATACCTAGGCTAGACAGAAGCTGAATACTGGTTTCGTTTTGGGTAAAAATCCAATCCATTTGTGCCAGCATTTTGGAGAAAAAACTTCCATACCAAGCAAAATAGGATTGATCTGGCCGAAAGGAAGCCGCTATCAGGTAAATGGGAGTGGCACGCTTCTTTAAAGTTTGAAGGTAATGAAACCAGAGGTCGTACTTCACAAAAATGCTTCGGCTGGGCTGCAGGATCTCCACAAAACGCTCCGCCCAAGACTTGCGATCGAGTGGCAGGTAAGTAATGTAATCCACCCCAGCATGCGGCCTCCTGCTTGTAGGTTCATATCCAGAGGGGCTAAAAAAACTTACGACCACCCAAGTTTCCGGTTCGCTAGCCTTGAGCGCGGCAATGACCGGTTTTGCTTGTTCGTATTCTCCTAGGGAGGCAACGTGAAACCAGGTCAAGGGCCCTGTGTGGGCAGCTCGGAAGTCAGCAAGTTTTGAAAACAAATCGCTGCGTTGCGCCAAAAAATTCCTGATTTTTGGCACAAAAACGCCGAGGATTGGTAAAATCCTGGTGCTTAACTCCATAAACAAGGTATACAGGGCGTTCATCCTTCAAAAGTAGGCAATCCCTTAGATTTCTATATTTTTTTTAGCTTTTGCTTGGATGAAATAACCGCGGGTCTTTTTTTTACAGTTTGATGCCTTGCAAGAGGCTCAACACCAACCCTATAGAATTGAAAGTAGGTACAATTTTGTTTGGAATTGCTTTCACTTACCTAAGAAATGATTAAAGTTTTGTTTGTGTGTTTGGGCAATATCTGCCGATCTCCAATGGCTGAAGGAATTTTTAATGCCAAGGTGAAATCCTTGGGATTGGACAAACACCTGCAATCAGATAGCGCAGGCACTTCGGACTACCATATCGGGGAACTCCCAGATGAGCGAACCCTTAGTTGCGCCAAGAGGAAAGGCATTGCTATTCTGCATCGCGGAAGACAGGTTCACCACACAGATTTCAGGGATTTTTCCTACCTCGTAGCGATGGATGAACACAATCTGAAAAATTTAAATCAACTGAAGGAGAAAACAGCCTTTCCAAACAAGGAAGTCTACCTCATGCGCAACTTTGTCGCTGGGAGTACTGGCTTACCTGTACCCGACCCCTACTATGGAGGGGAAAAGGAATTTGAGGAAGTATATGCTATTCTGGATGAAGCTATGGATGGGTTCTTGAACCATCTCAAAGAGGCACACCCCCACCTTGCTGATAAAGGGAAGTAACTTTTGTTGATTCAATTGCCTCCTATTTATCCCTGCTTTTTGAAACTAGTCTTGCTTGGCATCCCTCATTTAGGAATGCTTACTTTTTGGCCTGTTTTCACAGCCTTAAATATGGCGTCCACAATATGCATATCCTTTAGTCCTTCTTCTCCATCTACTGGGATTAACGGTTGCTTGCCATCCAAGATAATCGCTGCCATTTCGTCCATTTGGGTGGTTTGATGGGTCACATGGGTATGCTCGAGTGGACCGGAATTAGTCTTGGCCTTGATGGGTCCATATCCCGTTGAAGGTTGCATTTCGGCAAAGCCTTTGGTCCCACTTAGGAAAAATTTGTCCAAATAGTTAAGAGAATAGGTGGACAAGCAAGAGGCAGTCGCGCCTGAAGGAAAGCCCATCTGAAAGGTGATGGTCTCGTCTATGCCTTCTTTAAATTTGATTGGATCAGTTTTCGTTTCCTGCGCAGTCACCCAAATAGGTTCCTCCCCCAGCATGTAGCGAGCTCCATTGATGGAGTAAACTCCAATATCCATCATAGCTCCACCTCCAGATAGGGCCCTGTTTAACCTCCACTGGGAAGGGTCTCCAATGATAAAACCACTTAGGCCTTGAAAAAAGAGCGTTTTGCCAAATTCACCTGCACGCTGCTTCTTGATAATATCGAGGGTATTGGCCTCAAAGTGCATGCGGTAACCGATCAAGAGCTGCACCCCTGCTGCTTTACATGCTGCGATCATCTCCTCCCCTTCTTGGGCGTTGATAGCCATGGGTTTTTCGCAAATCACGTGCTTACCCGCCTTGGCCAATGCAATTGTATGTTCCTTGTGCAAGGCATTGGGAGTAATCACGTAGACTGCATCGATGTCTTTGTTGTTTTTGATTTCATCTACGTTGTCGTAGGAGTAGCAATTTTGAGCGGGTAACCCATACTTTTCTTTCCATGACTCTATTTTGGATGGGGTGCCGCTGATGACACCGACTAACTTGGCTCTTGAGCAATCCTTCATCGCTTCTGCCACCCGGGAGGCATAACTTCCGAGACCCATGAGGGCTACGCGCAATACCTTTGGCTCTTGTTGACCCAATGCCCGGGCAATGCTGTCAGAAAAAGGAAGACTAAGTGCGAGCGTGGTAAGGCCTGCTTGGTGGAGAAAGTGTCGGCGTGAAGGCATGGTTGTCAGGGATTTATTTACTAAAAGTTAGCAAAACCCGCCGGCAAGTGAAGCCAAAACCTACTTTTTTCTTCGAACGGCCTGATAGGTGGTTCGGGTGGTCTGTTCCAAAAGCAAGGCATACCCTTCCATCAAGCTTGGGATTTCCTCCACTCGAGGCTTGAGGATGGTCAGGAGTTCTAGTTCCTCGTTGTATCGGATCTCAAAGGCTGTCTTTAAACTTTCCACCAGCTGCTCCAATTTAAATAGCTGGGTGTCCAACACAATAGAAACCGTGATTGCAGATACCTGTAGCATATTCACGCGCAACTTGAGTACCTGAAGTTGTTCGTAAATTTTTTGGATGTGCTTTTCCTCAATGAAGGTAAAGTCCGTCACCTTGAAGGACACCAACACTTGATTTTTCTTCAGCACCAGGGTAGGCACCTCATGCGAGGCTGCATGCTCGTGGATTTTGGTTCCGGAAGCATCCGGATTCAAGAAGGACTTGACAAAAAGTGGGATGCCCGCATTGGCGAGCGGCTTGATGGTTTTGGGGTGAATGACCGAAGCGCCGAAATAGGTCATTTCTGCTGCCTCGCGATACCTGAGTTCATCAAATTTTAGGGTATTTGGAAACAGTTTGGGATCTGCATTGAGCACGCCAGGAACATCTTTCCAAATGGTCACCGACTCTGCATCCAAGCTGGTGGCAAGAATCGCCGCTGTAAAATCAGAGCCCTCTCTTCCTAGCGTGGTAGTTCGTCCTAGAGGATCCCTCCCAATAAATCCTTGGGTCAAAATCGTTTGGTGTTCCAATAGGCCAGCCCATTGATTCTGGCAAGCGCTACGGGTCTTTTCCCAATCTATTTTTGCAAATCTAAAGTCCGAGTCCGTATGGACCACGGTTCGTGCATCCTGCCAAGAAAGGGATAATCCTTTAAAACTTAGGTATTCTGATACGACAAGGGAAGAAAGCAATTCACCGTAACAAATCAGCTGATCATACACTTCATCGTAATTGGTTTTTGAAATGGGCAAGTCCAAGATGGGTTGGGCGGTATCCAATAGCTGCTCTATTTTATCAAATACCGGATGGGAAATAGGGAATAGCTCCTCGCAAACTTCCAAATGGAAATCTTTAATTTGCTTCCACTCCATCGAAAAATTGGCTTGCCCTAACTTTTTAGACAACACTGCCTCCAGCGCATTGGTTGTTTTTCCCATGGCAGAAACTACGATGAGCTTGTTGGTCTGAAGCCGGGACTGGAGTAGGGTATGGAGATTAAGGAGTGCTGCGGCATCTTTTACCGAAGCCCCACCAAATTTGTACACTTGCAAAGTCCTGTTCATAGGCAAAAAGGAGCACCAAAATTCCTTGCTGCGAAGTTACGCAAAGATGAATGATCCACCTAAAAATCAGAACCCAAGGAGAAATGCCTACACGCTAATCCTCTGGAATCACCACTATTCAAAAATTGACTAAGTTTTGGTAGGAGATGTTTACATTTGTTTCTCTAACTGTAACAACCATGGCATTACGCTCCCTGTACCTCTCGCTTGCTATTTTGGCAATGGCAGTCACCACTTGGACCTCTTGTGGACCTAAGGCACCCGTCATCGACGAAACCTTCGCAACCCAAACCGAAAAACTGCTCATCAAGGTGGATACGCTACACAGCGGATTTGAGAATCCTTGGGGCATGACCTGGCTCCCTGACGGAACCCTACTAGTCACTGAAAGAAAAGGAGAAGTCTTGGTGTTCAAGGAAGATAAATTTACAGGCGAAAAAATTCAGGGCCTTCCACCTGTTCACAACGTGAACCAAGCCGGGCTTTTGGATATCGCGGTGCATCCTAACTATGCGGAAAATGGCTGGATCTACATCTCCTATGCCAAGCATTTTGAAGACAGTACAGCTGCCACCACCATCCTCCGATTCAAATTGGATGGCACGACTGCAGTCAATCAAGAAGAATTGATCGTGGCAGGACCTTCCTGGAAGGGTGGCCGCCACTTTGGTAGCCGCATCGTTTTTGACAAGGCTGGCTTCCTTTATTTCTCCAATGGAGACAAGGGGAATATCCCGATGAATGCACAAAACTTGAACAATGCGCACGGAAAAATCCACCGTATCAAAGACGACGGCGGAATCCCTGCAGACAACCCCTTCAAGGATTCCTTGGGCAATACCAGTTCGATTTGGACCTATGGCAACAGAAACCCACAAGGGCTATTTTATGACAAGGAAGCAGATCGAATCTGGGAAGTGGAACACGGCCCAATGGGTGGTGACGAACTCAACCTGATTGAAAAAGGAAAGAATTACGGCTGGCCTGTAATTACCTACGGCATCAACTACGATGGAACGCCAATCACGGATATTCAGGAAAAAGAAGGCATGGAACAACCCAAGCATTATTGGGTACCTTCCATCGCTACTTGTGGTGTGGCCGTGGTGACGGGTGACAAATACCCAGCCTGGAAAGGAAACATCCTAGTAGCCGCTTTGGCGAAGCAGCACATCGCTCGCGTGGAGATGAATGGAACTGCGTATGTGAAGGAAGAAAAATTACTTCAAGACATCGGACGCGTTCGCCAAGTAGCCCAAAGCCCAGATGGCTATATCTATGCCATCACCGAAGCAACTGGCTTGTTGGTCAAATTGCTTCCAATCCGATAAAAATTTAGATCATAATCACTCAAAAGACCTTTCGTTTGAAAGGTCTTTTTTTTTGAAAAGGCTTATTCCTAAATTACTTCTCAAAATCAAAACGGAAATTTGACCTTACCTTCCAAACTCTTTCTGTCAATCAGGCGTTAGGGTGGTATATCCTTGATCACGAACTACATGAAAACCTTTCCTCTCTTTCTCCTCGCAGCTTTGGCTTTGCTTTCGCCTCTTTTTTCTTGTCAAGCCAAGGAGGGCGACTCCCTTCCAGATAGCCTGCCCAACTTGAAGTTCACTACCCAAACAGAGAAGATGATCATCAAGGTGGACACCCTGCACCGTGGATTTCAAAACCCTTGGGGGATGACTTGGATCAATGCGGAAACCTTGTTGGTGACCGAAAAGAAAGGGGAACTCCTTATTTTCAAAAAAGACAGTTTCACAGGCCAAAAAGTGACCGGACTACCTGCATTTTATACCTCAGGACAATCCGGATTGTTAGACATTGCTATCCATCCCAATTATGCCCAGAATGGGTGGATTTACATTGCTTATGGCAAGCCTGTAGGCGATGGAGGAGCGACGACTATTGCTCGATTTAAATTATCAGGAACTGCTGTTGCTTCATTTGAAGAACTGATCGTCACTACCCCCGAATGGAAGGGAGGAACGCATTACGGCAGCAGAATCGTCTTTGACAACCAAAATTACCTCTACTTCAGCAATGGGGAGCGAGGCAGTCAGGACAATGCGCAAAATCTGAAAAATTCACATGGAAAGATTCACCGCATCCATGACGATGGACGAATTCCTGCCGACAATCCTTTTGTTGGTACTTCCGGAGCAATAGGTTCGATTTGGACTTATGGCAATCGAAACCCACAGGGGCTATTTTTCGACAAAGCCTCCAACCGTCTTTGGGAAGTAGAACATGGTCCTCGAGGTGGGGATGAATTGAATCTACTCGAAAAAGGTAAAAATTACGGTTGGCCGGTCATCACCTACGGCATCAACTACAACGGCACTCCGATTACTGACATCACCGAAAAAGAAGGGATGGAACAACCGGTAAAGTATTGGACACCTTCGATTGCTACCTGTGGGATGACCCTTGTGACATCAGATCGCTACCCCGCTTGGAAAGGTAATTTCCTGGTTGCCGCTTTGGCTGGAACGCATATCGCACGCGTGGAGATGAATGGAACAAAACCTGTGGGAGAGGAAAAATTACTTCCAGGAATCGGTCGGGTACGGCAAGTGGCTCAGAGCCCGGATGGGTATTTGTATGCCATCACCGAAGGAACAGGGCTGTTGATCAAACTAGTTCCTTCCAACTAGGATTCAAAAAACTGAATCTAATCCTCTCTAAACAAAATCCACATCCACACTGAAGGGGTACTTCATCAAGAACTGAAGGGCCTCTTCGATGGATAGGTCTTCAAAAAGTACGCGGTGTAGATTTTCGGTAATTGGAGCACGGATGCCAGCAGTTTTCAAAAAGGCATCTACAATTCGGATCGTGTTGACCCCTTCGGCCACCTCTTCCATGGAGGCCATTATTTGGCTGAGGCTCTCCCCTTTTGCAAGTCGGAATCCTACGGTAAAGTTTCTGGAATCTGGGGAGTTGCAGGTGGTCACTAGATCACCGATGCCAGCGAGCCCCATGACCGAACTGGCAGTGCCTCCGAGTGCTTTACTCAAATGCGCCATCTCTACAATTCCTCGAGAGATCAAGAGCCCTTTTGCATTTTCTCCTAGTCCTAATCCCGCCAAGGCTCCTGCAGCAATGGCAATGATATTTTTGAGCACTCCACTGAGCTCCACACCAATGATGTCGGAGTTGCCATACACTTGGAATTTCTCGGAGCGAAGGAGGCGCTGTCCCTCCTGAATGACCTCGTTGTATTTGCTGGCGATCACGGTCGCTGCAGGCTGTCCATCACTGAGTTCGGTAGAAATATTCGGCCCTGCCAAGCAGCCTACTCGAACAGCAAGTGTCTCTTTTACAATCACCTCGCTCATGGTTAGGATTTGATTGCGGCGAAGTTTTTTTAGGGTGTCCCATTGCTCTCCCTCACCCAGTTGTACCGCCAATCCTTTGGTCCCATGAATGACTAAGTGATAGGGGTGTAAAAAGGGGGCAAAAGTGCGCGTCACTTCCAAGAATGCCGCCGATGGAATCATGAAAAACAGGACTCCACAGGAGTTGCAAAGCTCCTCCGGAGAAAAGGTAGCACGAATCTTCGAATTCAATATTTTTCCAGAAGCGCTATGCTGGGTGTTGATTTCCTCCACCACTTCTTGCTTGCGGGCATATACCATCACCTCATTCTTTTCAGCCAACATATTAGCAATGGCCGTCCCGAAGCTTCCTACCCCGATTACGCCAATGGGCTGTGATTTAGAAGAGTTTTTCAAGGCCATACCCGTGTAGTCTGTTATGGTAAAAATAGAGCAAGCTCATGTCTTCAGTAGTCAAGTTACCCGATTTATCTTTGATTATCGGGCGCTTGGCATGGTACATTCCCACGTTATCCAGTCCATGCGTGATAATCTCATCCATGGATCGATTGAGGTGAGGTGCCGAATCGATTTTACCCTGGGACTTTAGTTCAAAAATCTGATTCAATACACGTTGACAAGCAGCTTTGAACTCCTCATAGTTGAGGAGCAAATCTTCTTGTGGAAGTCGGATTAGGTCAAACAAATCCATTTTGGCATTTTTGGATTGGATCAATTCAAAGGCTACAAAAGCCACCAAATGAGAACTAAACACCCGATTGATTTTGTGGAATTCCTCCACAATGCGTTTGCCCAGCATCTGGGTATACTCTTCCTCACGCTGGGCATCCACCGTGACCTTCCCATTGGACATAAAATACTCCTGGGTATTCACTATGCGACCCCATTTATCTAAACTCTTTCCATCCTGGTCTACATAATTTCCCATGACATCCATGGCGCGTCCTATGGAAACAGAAATGTCAGACCCTTTGGTAAAAAACTTGAAGAGGAACTTTGAAATCTTGTAGGAGGTGGAAAATTCATCGTTTTCCTTGTAGTAGCGCTCCTGCCCCGTCTGACTCAAGTAATCTTGAATAAGCCCAGGAGCCTCTAGGACAAAGTGGTAATTGATGGTCACCGGAACTATAAAAATCTTTCCTGATACATCTGTTATGCCATTTTCAAAATTGGCACGCTGAGCTTCAATGGCTGTACTGAGGAGGCCTAGCTTCAGTTTGGATTCAATGATTCCACTTCTAGAGCGGGTACCACCAGGGAAGAACAGGCTGTGGCAACCAAATTGTATCGCCTCCTTGGAGTAGGTTTTCAGAGTCTCCAAGTACATCATGTTTTTCTTTCTACGATCCACCTTGTAAGCCCCCAGTGCATTCATGAAATAGGCAAAAATTGAGATGTTGAACAAGTTTAGACCTGCTCCATAGATAAAAGGAGGCATACCCAAAACGGAAATAATCCATCCAATTAGGACACTGTCCAAATTCGAAAAATGGGTAGGCACCATGACCACGGTTCCCTTGGTAGCCAATTCACGAAGCTGCGCTGTTTGCCCGGTAATTTGGATTTTATCTTGAAGGGTAAATTGATTGCTAAAAAGGGACCCAAAACCCTTCACTCGAGCAGCATTGAGTAGGCGTGAGAAGCCATAGGTCACCACTCTTCGGGTAAATTTGTAGTGAGATGCTTTGAAATTGGATGCAATTTCTTCGGAATAGCGTGCAGTGATTTTGCGCAATACCGCTTGGTAGGCCTCTAGTTTCTTGGCTTTAGTTCCAGAGACTTCAGAGTGGATCTGAAGCAAGTTATTTTTTACTTCCCCCCAGAATGGACCTTCATCGTCTGGATCTACATCCCAAGGATTTTGCTTGATTCGAAGCTTTTCTCGGTAGAGGGTAGTTTCGAGTTCTTCCTTTAGAATTTCAGGATTCTTCCCGATTAAATCCAAGATTCTCCCCTCAGAAAGTGTGGCTACCTTTTTGACAAATTCCTTGCGCTCGCGTGCGAGTTTAACCACAGGCCATTCGTCTTTTTCAGGCAAAATGGGAGCGTATTGGTGTTTGATGTAGTTCTCCTCCAAGTGGTCGTTCTGTTTTTAAAAACTCCCAAAGATAAGCAAAAAGGAACTCCGGCTTTCCAATTATTCGGCGGGATCTTTCTGCGGGATAGATTTCATGAAAATCATCACCACAAGTGTCGTGAGCAAACCCATCCCTGCTGCAAAAAACACAGACATTGTCGTGTAATTCATCAGGTTAAAATAGGCCTCCGCTTCTGGCAAAGTCATTTTCCCAGAGTTGACCGTCAACTGAATGATGTTGGGGAAATAATCTGGAGAAATCAGGCCATGGGATAGGAATTGGCTCAAAGGAGTGAGCACAACTACGACAAGTGTAATCCCCAATCCAGACAGCAGTCCTTGTAAAAAAGTCATCCTGCCTCGATAAGTTTTTCTCTTTTTTTCCCAGAGTGCTATGACGTAAATGAAAATCGCCAAAGGCGCATACAGGAGGGTGTAGGTGGCATGCTGCTCGATCAAGCGATCGTGCCAACCCAGACTTTTCTCCAAAACCATCCATGCCAAGCCTGACAAGAAGAAAAGAAAACCCCACTTCAATTCGATTCGGAACTTTTTCATAGATAAACAGATGGAGAAAAGTGAAAGTAAGATTTAAATTACAAAAAAAAGAAACGTTTTCCCAGTTCTAGAGTTGAAAGAAAAGGAAGCGCTCAAATTGTTGTCCATGCCAAAAAGCGTGGTATTTTTACAGCCTTTAACGGTGATGAAACTAGACCTCAAACACATTCAAGTCCCCATTGAGTCCGAGATGGCTCAGTTTGAACATAAGTTTAGGGACTTTATGAAGAGTAAGGTCAAGTTGCTCGACCACATCACCCACTACATCGTCAAACGCAAGGGCAAGCAAATGCGTCCCATGTTTGTTTTTCTGACAGCGGGAGTCTGTGGATCCATCAATGAATCTACCCACCGAGGTGCAGCATTGATCGAGCTCCTGCATACTGCCTCCTTGGTCCACGACGATGTGGTCGATGATGCCAACTACCGCAGGGGATTTTTTTCCATCAATGCGCTCTGGAAAAATAAGATTGCCGTATTGGTTGGAGACTACCTCCTCTCGCGAGGCTTGCTCCTCAGTGTAGAGCACAACGACTTTCATCTCTTACGGATTGTCTCCAATGCCGTACGCGAAATGTCTGAAGGGGAACTGCTGCAAAGTTACAAGGCGAGAAAACTCGATGTAGAAGAGGAAGTTTACTACCAAATCATTCGTCAAAAAACCGCCAGCTTGATCGCTTCTTGCTGCTCCGTGGGCGCCTCCAGCGTCAGTACGGACGAGGAAACCATCCAACGCATGTGGGATTTTGGCGAAAAAGTGGGGATGGCCTTCCAGATCAAGGATGACCTTTTTGATTATGGAGAGGATGAAATCGGCAAACCGCTGGGAATCGACATCAAGGAGAAAAAAATGACCCTTCCACTCATCTATGCGCTTCGAAATGCGGATTGGTTGGAGAAAAAGAAAATCATGTACCTCATTCGCAACCGCTCTGAAGACAAAAAAGCGGTAAACGAGGTCATTTCCTTTGTCAAGAAAAGTGGGGGACTCGATTATGCCAAGCAGAAAATGACTGCATTTTATCAGGAGGCCCTTGGACTATTGGATCATTTCCCTGATTCTCCTTACAAATCTTCTTTGCGAGATTTGGTCTTGTACTCCATCGAACGGAAAAAATAGGGTGCTAATTATTGCCATTTCGCAACTAGTAAGTTTGTCAACGGTCCACAGTCCACAATCGTGGCGTTATGTGAATAGGTTTTGGATCCATACTTCGTACTTGCCTGCCTGCCGCAGGCGGGGTACCTGGTACATTGTACTGTGGTTATTTTTCCTTTCTAATCTCGGGTATAGTTACCCACTCGGATCACATCAGCAAACACCCCCGCTGCCGTCACTTCAGCACCGGCGCCAGGACCTCGGATGATCATAGGCCGATCGTAGTAGCGGTCAGTAGTCAGCAAAATCATGTTATCGGAGCCTTCTAGTACATAAAAGGGGTGGGAAGCAGGCAAGGAACGTAAACCAATTTCCGCCTTTCCTTCCACCAACGTAGCCATAAAACGCAACTTTTCGCCCCTAGCCCTGGCTGCAGTAAGTAGTTCGGTGTAGGCTGCATCCTGATGTTTGAGCACCTCTAGAAACTCTTCAACACTCAAGCCCTGTCTTGCTTCCTCAGGTACCAGCGAGTGAACTAAAATATCTTCCACTTCCAACTTTTGCTCCGCTTCTCTACCCAGGATTACTACTTTTCGAGCCACATCTAGGCCACTCAAATCCTCTCTAGGGTCGGGCTCGGTGTATCCTTTTTCCTTGGCCAAGGCCACCACCTCCGAAAAAGGAAGGCCCTTTTCCAACTCGGAAAAAATAAAATTCAGGGAGCCGCTCAGCACCGCTTCAATGCGGTGAACACGATCACCAGAGAGCATCAAATCGTGAATGGTGTTGATCACCGGAAGTCCCGCCGCTACATTGGTCTCGTAGAGAAAGTGCACCCCTCGGCTTTTGGCCAGTTTCTTTAAGGTCAAATAACTTTCCAAAGAGCCCGAATTGGCTTTTTTGTTGGGGGTAACAATCGCAATCTTCGCCCCCAATATGCGAGGGTAGATTTGGGCCATCTCCTGGCTCGCCGTACAGTCGACAAGCACTGAATTGGAGAAGTTCATTTCTTCAATGGTCTGTACAAAGGCGTTCAAATCCATTTTGGCATGGGAGGAACCCAGTTCAAATAGACTAGTCAACTCAAAGCCGTCCTCATCGAAGGCCATGTATCTACTGTTAGCGATGCCGTGCACTTGGATATCCAGCTGATTTTCGAGGAGCAATTTTTCCTTTTGCTGGGCAATCATGCGCAGCAGAGCCGTACCGATGAGGCCTGTACCTACCAAAAATAGGTGGACCACTTTGTGCTCTGAGAGGAAAAATACCTCGTGCAGGGCATTCAATGCCTTTTGTAAGTCTGCCTGAGGGATGATGGCAGAAATATTCAATTCAGAACTTCCCTGGGCAATGGCCGTTACATTGATGTTATTCTGACCCAAAGCCCGAAACATTCTACCTGAAGTACCGGGATCATGTTTCATATTTTCCCCCACCACAGCGACTAAAGCCAGGCCAGGGAGTAAGGCTACCGGATCCATTTCCCCGGATTTGATTTCGTAGAAAAATTCTTGCTCGATCAATTCCTTTGCTAAAATCGCCTCATCAGTGGCCAGAGCCAGACAAATGCTATGCTGCGAGGAGGCCTGAGAAATAAGCAAACTCGAAAGTCTTGCCTCAGATAAAACGGTAAAGATTCGCCCCAAACTTCCTCCTGCAGCCATCCAGCCCGCACTTTGAAGGGTCATTAAGCTGAGGTTGGAACGCGAACTAATCCCCTTGATCCAGCCCCCTTCTCGTACCTCTCCATGGATCAAGGTACCTGGGTGAGTGGGTTCAAAGGTGTTTTTAATTTGAATTGGAATGTTCTTCTTCATCGCCGGCTGCATGGTTGCCGGAAAAATGACCTTGGCTCCAAAATGAGAAAGCTCCATCGCTTCCGCGTAACTCAACTGAGGAATGGTAAAGGCTGCATACACCATCTTGGGATCACAGGTCAAGACCCCAGACACATCGGTCCAGATCTCCAAGACTTCTGCATTCAAGGCACTTGCTAAGATTGCGGCAGTGTAATCGGAACCAGAGCGGCCCAAAGTGGTCGTCTCTCCTTTAGCAGTCGATGCAATAAAGCCGGTCACCACTTTGACTCCCTCGTGCTTGGCAAAATAGGCCTGGATTTGAGCCTGAGAAGTGGCTTCATCCACACGGGCCTGCCCAAAGCGATCGTCCGTACGGATGAGTTCACGAGCATCTACAAAACAAGTAGGGATGCCTTTAGATGCTAAGGCTTCTGCCAGAATAAAGGTACTCAATCGCTCTCCAAAGCTGGCCACGTAATCTAGAGTTCGCGGTGATTGTTCCTTGATTAGGTAGATTCCGTGGTAGAGATCTTCCAACTCGTGGAAGCGTTGTCGGATGAAGGTGTCTACTTTCTCCCTATTATCATTCCCTAAAAGGGCACTGGCCAAACTCAAGTGTCTTTCCTCCAGGGCAAGTAATGCCTTCTTATAGCCTAGATCTCCTGATTTTGCCAGGTTCGCTAGCGCAAAAAGTTGCTCCGTCACGCCTCCAAAGGCAGAGAAGACCACCACCAATTCCGACTCCTGGAGTTGTTCTTGAATGATCTGAAAAACCTGCTGGATGTTGTTGGGATTTTCTACGGAGGAACCTCCAAATTTGATGACTTTCATAAAAGAATGGGTAGGAAAAGAGTGGGTCGGATTAGGGATCCAAAAAGAACTAAAAATTTACCCCTGCATGGGTTTTACCTTCTGACAAAATTGCCCTTTCCAAACCTGCTCTTTAACAGCAAAAGCATTCCCAGCACCATTCTGTGAAGGTAAATTCAAGCCTAGGTTGGAAATTGGAAAAATCATTTTAGAAGCAATTGATTTCCAATCTTACTAGAAAAAAATAGAATTGTCAATAAAAGTGAAACAAAAGCTTCCTTTTATTGCGAATTAATTACCTAAACAATCGAAAATTTGAGAATTTAAAAATCTATTTACCTAGGCAAAAGGAAGTGCCGGGCTAGGAAATTCCCAATTAATGAATCTCGGTGATGGATTGGGGCTTCCCTCTAAACTGAATCGTTTCTCCTTTTTTCTTGCCTACCAATAGTTCCCCCAAAGGAGAATTTTTGCTCAACAGAAACACGGACTTATCCCCCACTTTTACCTGACCCACACTGACGGCCAACAAAAACCATTCGCTCCCCAATTGCACCAAAGCCCCTTCTTGTACCGTGGGAGGAGTATCTTTGATGGTTTGGAGACGATACAATTCTTCCATGTCCAAGCCGCTTTGTTTGATTTGCTTTTCTAAGGAGTTGAGATCCTGAGTCATGGTCTCTCGACTGGTCTCGTACTTATCTCCAGCACTATTCTTTTCCTCTTCGAGAATACTTTCAATGATATTTTTACGCTCTTCGGCAAGAAGTGCGGCTTTTTGTTTCAATTGGGTGATTGCAGTCTGGTAGACAGCGCTTTTTAATTCGTTCATACAAATTACTCTTGACAAGGTTCTTTTCTTCGGGTATCGATGATGTAGACAATTTTCCATCCTTCGGACATTTTGACCAATTGGAAGGAATTCACCCCACAGTGGGAAAAGGTATCGTTTACATAAAATTGATAGGGGGTCCATGCGCTAGCCATAGATCCATCCACTTTGATCTGGTAAGAGAGAATGCGCTCATCCAAGGTGGTTCCTGCTGGGGTACCCGCAATTCGTTTGACAAAATCAGCCACGGAATTGCTTCCTACGGTAGTTCCTTCAGGCTTCTGCTGCACGGTTTGCATCAAGCCCTCAGGAGAAAAAGCAGCAGCCACCTGTTCGGCATTTTTTTGTTTCATCCCATCAAAAAGGGAGCGAATGACTGCCTCTACTTCCTGTTCAGGAGTTTGAGCAAAGGCTGGAAGTCCAAGTAAACAGACAAGGATTCCTGCTAGAATCCATTTTTTAGGTTGCAAATTAAATTCCTCCATAGAGTGTAAAGGTCATGTTGGTTAATGCTGGGGTATTGATTGCATAGTGCATTGCCTCCGCAATATCGGAAGGATTCACCCATTTTGAAAAATCAGCGGCGGGCATGGCGGAACGATTGGCTTCGGAGTCCAAGATACTCGGCACAAAAACGTGGGTACGGATATCGGTATCCTTCACTTCTTCTGCAATGATTTCCGCCAAGGAATTGACCAAGCGCTTACTCAAGGCGTAAGCAACAGCTCCTTTTGCTTCCTTGGATTCCAAGGCTGTTCGAGCTCCTACAAAAAGAAAGGCTCCCCGTTGCTGCTTTTTCAGTAATGGAAGAAAGGCTGTGGCGACCGTAAATGCACTAAAAAAATTGAGTTGGATTTGCTGCGAAAGATCCTGCTGTCTCGTGGTCTCGAGATCTCCAGATGCGTAGCCACCGACCAGCATGGCGATTGCTTCAAGATCCCCAAATTGAACCTCGTATTCAGAAACAAATTCTTGGACTGCGGCCTCGTCCGTCACATCCACTTCGTAAGTGACATCCGCTTCGGGGGACTGTTCGTTTGCCTCTGGCCGTACAAGGGCAATGACGTAATAGCCTTCCCGCTTAAACTTGCCCACTACGGCGGTACCTAAGGCACCTGCTGCTCCTGTAATTACTAGATTTCTGCTCATCAGTCCGTCAAATCCTTCCTATATTTGCTAAAATAGGGTTAATTTTTCGATAGAACCATGAACCATCTCAAAAGCAGCATCCGGGTAAAGGAAAATGTGCGCAAAACCTACTTTGCAGTAAAGCTCATTCTCCTCGTTATTTTAGAGGTTTTCTATGCTGGAGACACCCTAGTTGCTCCATTTTTAGAGAAATACGAAGTCTTGAATCACATTGTCCGAGCCTTGATTTTTCTCTTGAGTGCCAATTTGATTTTTTCATTAGGCAGAATCATCACGCTTCGGATTTACCTGCAACAGCGGGAAGAGACCAAGGTGCAGCCCAACTTTATGCTTGGCATTGATCGAATCGAATTTTTACTCAACCTGATTGCAGTCCTTATTTCCCTGATGCTGGCTTTTGGAATCCAGCCCTTGGAATTTTTGACCAGCATCACCATCGTGGCTGCTGCCTTAGCCTTACTGACCAAGGACTACATCACCAATATTGTGAATGGCTTGATCATGATGTTTTCGGACCAACTTGAAATCGGTGACAAGATTCAAATCGGAAGGCATACCGGCTTTATTCGAGACATTACCTTGATCAACTTGGTGTTGAAAAACGATGCTGGGGAAATCATTTTGATCCCCAATACCATGGCCTTGTCTGAAGATGTGGTCAATTTTTCCAAAAACAATACCCATCAGGTCATCTTTGATGCCGAGATTACCTCAAAAAATGAAATTCACCTCAGCCAACTTGAGGATTCACTCCGAGTGATTTTAGGGCAATATCCGGAAGTAGTTACCAAAGAAGGAGCCCAGCTTCATATTTTGGAGCGAAGAACTGAAAACCTATTGATCCGCTACCAATTCCCAATCAAATCCGGAGAGAAGCAGACCGAGATCCAAGTAAAAAAGTCCATCAACCAAGCACTTATCGACTGGAACTATGAGCTCCGAAAAGGGGAATTACTTTGATTGGGTATACCAGGTGGTACGCGAGATTCCTGCTGGTCGAGTGACTAGTTATGGAGCCATTGCCCATTACTTGGGCCTCAAGTCCGGGGCACGCATGGTGGGCTATGCGATGAATGCTGCGCATGCGCTACCTGATGTCCCCGCCCATCGCGTCGTAAATAGACAAGGAATCCTGACAGGGAAGCATCATTTTTCTACACCTACAGCCATGCAAACCCTACTCGAAGCAGAGGGCGTGGTCATTCAATACGATCAGGTGGTGGATTTTGAATCCCGTTTTTGGAGCCCTGAAAAAGAACTCAAGCCTTAGATTTTTTGCGAAGCAGGTAAAGCCCTGCAAACATCAGTCCTCCATTTAAAATAAGCGCCTCAAAGCCAAAGGTATAGCCCCAAAGCCATTCTTGGGAATTGGAAGTAATCAAAAATGTCAGGGAAGGAGCAAGCACAGCCAGGGCAGGAACCCAGGCATCTTTCACTTGATGCTTGGTAAACAAACCAAACCCAAAGAGCCCCAATAGTGGTCCATAGGTGTAGCCGGCTAAGATAAATACCGAATTGATCACACTTTGGTCATTGAGCCAGTAGAAGGCAAGGATGAGCAAAAACATCAGAAATGTAAAGCCAACATGCACGAGCTTGCGGATGAATATTCGTCGTTCTGGGGTATAATTTCGTTCGATTTGAAGAAAGTCGTAGCAAAAGGAAGTGGTCAAGGCAGTCAATGTGGAATCTACACTGGAATAGGCCGCCGCGATGATCCCAAGCACAAAAACAATTCCTGCAAAGGCGGAGAAATGCTCTGTGGCCAAGAGTGGAAATAGGCCATCCGACTTTGCTGGAATGGCAATTCCCTTGGTTTCGGCATACAAGTACAGCATCACTCCCAGGGATAGAAACAGCAGGTTGACCACTACCAAAATCACGGTAAACCAAAACATGTTTTTTTGCGCGTCTCCCAGCGTCCGGCAAGTCAGATTTTTCTGCATCATGTCCTGATCCAGACCCGTCATGACAATGGTGATAAAGGCCCCAGATATAAACTGCTTGAAGAAATTGGTGCCCGCCTTCCAGTCCCAATTGAAGATCGTCGAACGCTCGTCCTCACTTATTCGGCTGACGTAATCGCCCAAACTTTTCAGTTCCAACTCAGATCCGATCAGCCCCATCGTAATTAGGACCGAAGCCAACATAAAGGTGGTCTGAAAGGTGTCCGTCCAGACAACTGTCTTGATTCCTCCCCGGTAGGTGTACAGCCAAATCAGTCCTACCGTAATCAACACCGACACCCAGAAAGGAATGCCCAAGGCATCGAATAAGATCAATTGGAGCACGCTGGCCACGAGATACAGTCGAAGGGAAGATCCTAGGGATCTTGACAGAATAAAGAAAAAAGCCCCCGTTTTGTAAGACCAAAACCCAAATCGATCCTCCAAATAGGTGTAGATAGATACTAAATTCAGGCGGTAGTAGAGCGGCAATAAGACCTTGGCAATGGTAAAGTACCCCAGGGTGTAGCCCAAAACAACTTGGAAGTAAAAGAAGTTAGAATTACCTACCTCGCCCGGTACGGAGATGAAGGTGACGCCAGAAAGGGAGGCGCCAATCATGCCAAAGGAAACCAGAAACCAATGGGAATTGCGGTCTCCCGTAAAAAAGGTGTCTCCGGTTAACTTTCGGGTAGTCAACCAGGAAATGAAAAAAAGTATTCCGAAATAAATGAAAATAACTGTTAAAACGAGTTGCGGATTCATATTGTAAGCGTATGTCGCTCGCTAAGTTGTCCATTATTATTAATTTTGCAAAATGAATCAGTTCAGCATACCCCTTCCGCATGTAGAAGAAATTGAGGTTCTCCTCGAGGAACTCATCGATCAGGAAGCGCTAGACCTCGTGGTATTCAATGATGATGTGAACACCTTTGAACACGTCATTCAGGTGCTCATGAAAGTTTGTGAGCATACTCATGAGCAGGCGGAGCAGTGTACCTTGATCATCCATTACAAGGGAAAGTGTGCGGTAAAAAAAGGGACGAGGCCAGAGCTCAAGCCTCTCTGTGAGGCCATTTTGGAAGAAGGTATTCAGGCTGCAATTCTTTAAAAATAAATCAAGTGAACTTCCCCTCTAGATTAATCGAAGACGCAGTAACGGAAATCTCCAGGCTTCCGGGCATCGGCAAAAAAACTGCACTTCGCTTGGCTCTGCATTTGCTGAAGCAGCATGAGGCGCACACGGAGGCATTATCGCTTGCTTTGACACGCATGCGAGCGGAGGTCTCCTACTGCAAAACCTGTCATGCCTTGGCAGATGAGGAATTGTGCACTACCTGTCAAAGTCACAAAAGAGACCGCACCATGGTCTGTGTAGTAGAGGATATTGGGGATGTATTGGCCATCGAAAACACAAATCAATACCAGGGCGTCTACCATGTTCTCGGCGGAGTCATCTCCCCCATGCAGGGCATTGGTCCTGAGGAATTGACCTGTGAAAGTTTGGTTGCTCGTGTCCAGCAAGGGGAAATTAAAGAGATCATTTTGGCCCTCTCTGCGACCATGGAAGGTGACACGACCTCTTTTTATTTGGGAAAAATCTTGACTCCACTTGGCGTAAAGATCACCAGTATTGCCCGAGGCATTCCTGTGGGAGGTGAACTTGAGTTTACGGATGAAGTAACCCTAGGCCGAAGTATCCTTACCCGAATAAATTATTCGCAGGAGTAAAGAAATCCTTTGGAAGGAAACTTGGAGAATCTATATTTGCAAACTCTTTAGGGGGATTAGCTCAGTTGGCTAGCTTGCCCCGTAGGATTACGGGGAGCACCATCGGGTCGAATCTTAGAATAATAAATGGGGGATTAGCTCAGTTGGCTAGAGCGCTACACTGGCAGTGTAGAGGTCATCGGTTCGAATCCGTTATCCTCCACAGGGCCCCGCAGCATTGTGGGGCCCTTTTTTTATCTATTTTTTTTAATCTACTATGTTCTACATCTACATCCTTTTTAGTGATAAGACCAACCGCTATTACATCGGTTCCACGGATGATTTAGACCGCAGACTCAAACACCATAATGCCGGATCTACCCCCTCCACTAAATCAGGTGCACCAAATTGGGAGATCCGCTATACTGAAGCAGTCATCGACAGAACTACCGCGCTTAAACGTGAACTAGAAATCAAAAAGAAAAAAAGCAGAAACTACCTCTAAGGGTTAATCCAAAAAGGAAAAATTCAGTAAATAATATAAAACACCTTATTAAAAAATCAATTCCTTTAAAAAATTTGCCTTATTCCAAATTGGAGCTTATATTTTCTCTTAGAATAAATAAACCCAACAGAATCCAGAGCCCACTGCTCTTTCTGAGTTTCTTTTTTGAAATTATACATGAAGTTTAAACTACTTTTTTTCAGCCTTATTTTATTTTTCAGCTTGAGCACCAAGGCTGCTGATCCAGAGTTTTATCGGCTCACAGTCACTACGAAAAGGTGGGAAGTAGCAGAAAGATCCTCTTTCTTGAACGGAAGAGTAAGTAAGGAAATTTTAAACCAGTTAGACAGCATTTATCAAAACCTTCCAACCGGCTACAATTTAATTTACGATCCCTCGAGCCAGACTTTAAAGGTTTCTATACAATGCTCCTTTGATTATTATTCCATCCAAGATGGCCAATTAGTAAAAGAGTACCAGTTTGCAAATAGAGGCTATACCTGCGGATCTTATTTTTTTGAAAAAAACAATGCCTACTACATACTAGGTGGAAGGGGGCTTTGGAATTACCATTCAGATTTAATGGAATTTGATACGCTAAATGGTTCTTGGGAATTCAAACAAGCCTCCTATCAACCCCTTGACTATTACCCCTTAGGGGCTTACCAAACTTCAAAAGGAATCATGACCTGGTTAGGGGAATACACTAATCCCCGAATTTCAAGGCTTGAAAAGGAAGCCAATGGTTTTTTTCTGGATATGGAAAAAAAATCTTGGCAGCCCTTCAAAATTAACATTGAAGAATTTGATTTCGCTGAAATTGCCCATGCTTATGAAAGCCAGTTATACGAGACTGAAGATTACGCATTCAGTGTGACTGCTTCCCAAGTATCAAAACTAGGCTGGTACATCTGGATCATCATCGAGAAAGAAACAGGTAAACTATTTTTTTACGAGGGAAATAAACATACAGAAATGTATGATTCTCCCTTTTTAGAAGTTATTGGAAACAAATTTCGTTATTTTGAATACACCCTCAATAGTACTTCAGAAGGCAAAGAAAAGATGATTGACTTGGACCTCCTCCGAAGTCAATCACGTGAGATCGGCCAGTTAGTCCTACTTGATCCGAAAGAAAATAAGGAGACTGCTTCCTTGTTTCCCTTAGCGCTTTGGATTGGATTTCCCGCAGTTTTACTTCTTGGATTTTGGATGGGGAGAAAGCTTCAAAATAAGGGAAAGGGAGAAGTTCTTTCTGCACTTGATCCTGAAAAGGAAGGAGAAGATATCGAAGAGGAAAGCGAAGAAATCCTTCAGCAATTATTGACTCATGATGGAGAGAAATTGAGCACGGAGGAATTCGATAAGGTCTTGGGTATCGATCAGATCGCCAACTTTGACTCCAAACGAATCAAACGCTCCCGACTAATCAAGGCCATCAACAACCAATACGCAGAGAAAAAAGGCTTCCCCTTGATCACACGCATTAAAAATCCAGAAGATAAGCGCTTTGTCTTCTACAAGGTTAACTTTGAAAGTGAAAACTAAGGAATCCCTAGTTTTTCCATTCTCAAAATCCTAATCCTCCTTTACTTATTCTGAAAGGACGCTTACCTTAGATGTATGAAAAACCAACTTTGGGCTCTGTTTCTGACCTTCTCTTTATCAGGTTGTGCCTGTGCACCAATGGAAATTGCAGAATTTGCATTTGGCGGCCTAGAAAATATGCTCGGCGATGGTTTTATGCCCTCTGAAGAACTTCGAGCCCTAGGGAAATTTCAGAATACAAGCGTCAACATTTCAAATTCCTCCCAAAATGGGGTAGAAGAATCCATCGTTATTCTTCGACTGGAAAATGGAGACCCTAAAATCATGGCTGAGCAACGTGAACTTTTAGCCCGAAATTGTGCAGAACTCTACTTGAAAGACTTTGAAAAGGGGACGGAATACGACAAAATCACCATACAGTTTGTACAAACAGACCCCTACAACCCGGAGAATGTTTCGATGGAAGAATACACCTTCGACACCCAGGATTTTTAAAACGAAAGTAGTGGAGTTTCCCTAGATTTGTGGCTATCCGAATCGATAAACTCCTATCCAGCACCTTCCATGAGATTTAAAGCGATCTGCTCCGATATTGACGGCACACTACTCAACTCTGAGCGCTCGCTTTCCAAAAATCTCATCTCCATTGTTTCTTCCATTTCATCAGAAATTCCATTTTTCCTTGCAAGCGCTCGCATGCCCGCTGCCATGCGGCACTTATTGCAAGACTTGAATCGCCCCAAAGAACCCCTCATCGCTTACAACGGCGCATTGGTTTTGGATGCAGAAGGAAAGGAACTCGAATCCATCACCATCCCAATCACCCTAGTTGAAGAGATCGTCCACACTGCCCTACCGGAAGGGCTGCACCTAAGTCTTTTCCATGGGGAAAACTGGTATACTCCAGAAGAAGATCATTGGGCTGCTCGAGAGATTCAAAACACCAAAGTCCATCCTACCTGGAAAAGTCCCCTGGAAGTCCTTGAAAACTGGTCAGCGACTAATTGTGGCGCACACAAGGTGATGTGTATGGGAGATCCGGAAAAAATTGCCCAGCTCTACCAAACCCTCCTCCAAAGACTGGGGACCCAACTACACCTCTACCGATCCAAAGATACCTATTTGGAAATTGCGCCGAAACCGATCTCCAAAGCCACTGGGCTGAAAAAAATCCTAGCGCATGGATATGCCATTGGTCTGGACGAAATAGTGGCCTTCGGCGATGGCTACAACGACATCGACTTACTCCAGCAAGTGGGTTGGGGAGTAGCCGTAGCAAATGCATTTCCCGAGGTAAAAGCAGTGGCCAATGAGATCACCAAGCACCACAAAGAGGACGGGGTAGCGAGCACCCTGGCCCGCATTTTCCTACTCAAGAAATAAGTATCAAGTAGCTGGTATCCTGTCTGCCGACAGGCAGGCAAGTAGCCTGCCTACCTCAGGCAGGCAAGACGAAAAAGGAATTCTAGTCCTAATATGAATCCCTACTTGGTACTTGGTACATTGTACTTGGGGACATTGTACACTACCCAAAGCTTTATCCCCACAGAAAAGTTGTGGCTAATCCCCTTATTCAAGTCCCTTGTCGCGCATTTTGACAAACTCGTCAAATCGCCGGTAAATGGCTACGGTAAATCCGAGCAACATCACGATCGTTCCAATCCAAAGTACATTGATGTAGGGCTTGACGATGGCCTTTAGCACCACATAATCTTTCTGGTATTGGTTGACCTTGAATACAAATTTGTTTTGCTCAGGGAGAATATTTTCCAAACTGATTTTGATTCCCAATTCGGAATCTGTCACAGGGAGTTTACCTACCTGTTTGTCTCGAATGATGAAAGTCGGTTCCAGCAATTTTTCCACATCGTAATCCAAGACACGGATTTTAGCTCTCACTGCCACATCCCCTTCCTTCAAAGTGTAGCCATCTAGCTCCTTCAATACCTCTACTCCATCAAAATAAGCTACAAAATCCGCTACGTGGAATTGCTCTCCCTTACTCAATTCGTAGGTTTCATCCTCCTTCCACTCGGGGTCGGAAAAGTCATTCATCGCTGCCACATAGGTATACAAGTCCTTATTCAGGTAAATTTTGGAGTCAGGTGAAGAAATCAAGCCCCCCATCCCTTCATTGAACTGGGACATAGGAGTCAACGAAAACTGCAAAGCCTCGTTCTGTAGGTAATCAATCTTGAAGTAGTCGTTTTCCTCCAAGACCAACTGCACCGTATCTCCTTTTTTGAAATGGGTTTGGTAATCTTCCAAGGCAATGGCCTCATTCACCTCGCCCGTAGAAGCCAAGATCTTGGCAGGCACATATTCGGATATCCCCACTACTTTCTTTTGTCTACCTCGGTATACAACGGTGTAGTCCTTCATCTGGGTGGGCTTATTGATCCAAAGCAAGACGTGCTCCTTGTTCATTTCATCCTCCCAACTGTTGCTGTAGGTCAGTCCAGACATGTTCATGGAAATCACTTCTGAGTAGCCCGAACTGAACATGATGCCGATCAAAATCATCCCCAAGCCGATGTGCGCCAGCGAACCACCCGCGAGTTTGAAAGTGGATTTTTTAAGCAACTTAATTAAAATGAAGGTATTGGCTACGATGGTGAACATCCCCGTAAACACAATAATGAAGTATTTCCAATGATCCACCTTGCCCAATACGATGACGGCTGTAGACAAGAGAATGGACACCACATAAGGGGTTACGAGGGAATCCCGCAAAGCCTTTTTATCGATATTTTGCCACCAGAAAAACTGACCCACGGAAGTCAATAAGGCCAACACCACGGCAAACCACAACTGAAACATAGTGTAGAATTCTACCTGATCGGCGGGAGGAGCCATGTTGGAAATCCCTCCAAAACTTTCTACCAAGGCATTCCAAGCAGGAATGGAGGTAGGTAAAATCACTTGAAAGGCCATGAGTACTAAGGTAACCGCACCCAAGAAAATCCAAAACTCACGGGAATAGATGGATGCCTCTCGTTCGGATGTAGGTAAGTGCTTCCAAGCGCGAGCAGCAAGGAAAATCGCCATGCCCATGAAAAATAGCAAGTACAGCAACAGCTGCCCCGACAAGCCCAAATCCGTAAAAGAGTGCACCGAAGCATCACCCAAGACACCAGAGCGAACCAAAAACGTAGCGTACAATACCAAGATAAAGCTGAGTATCACCAAGATGATGGAGGTCTTCAGGGCGGTTGCACTTTTCTTGAAGGTAATCATGGTATGGATAGACGCTACCAAGATCAGCCAAGGCACATACACTGCATTTTCTACCGGATCCCAGTTCCAATACCCCCCGAAATTCAAGGTGACATAGGCCCAATAGGCACCCATGATGATGCCCATCCCTAAAATCATGGCCGAAAAAATTGCCCAAGGCAGGGCTGGACGGATCCATTCTGCATATTTTTTGGTGACCAATCCGCCAATTAAAAAGGCAAAGGGAACCAAGGTGGAGGCATAGCCCAAAAAGAGCGTCGGTGGGTGAATCACCATCCAGATATTCTGCAACAAGGGATTGAGTCCTGTTCCATCTTCCGGTACAAAGTCCGGGTTTAAATCAAAAATCGGCGCCTGTGTAGCGTCTCGTAATAAGATAAAGGGAGAACTCCCAATCTTCAGATCTCCAACCACTACTCCCAGAATCATGGAAATTAGGAAGGCCTGGACCAAAGAGAAGACCACCATCACAGGTGCCTCCCAGAATTTGTTGGTGTGGACCAAGATCAAGCCAAGCACCACATTCCAAAAAGCCCAAAGGATGAATGCTCCTTCTTGACCCTCCCAAAAACTGGAAATCATGTAATGGACTGGAAGCGCTTTGGAACTGTGAGAATAGGCGTAAAAATACTCGTAGCGCTGGTTGTAAATGATTTCAAACAAGGAAACCGCTATCAAGCCGGTAGAAAGTGCATGGATGTAAAAACTCACCCGGCTGAATCTTCGCCAACTGGCTTTTTCCAGTTCGTTGGCCTTGAAATACTGACTGTAGGCAAAAGCCGTAATCAATGCACTCACAAAGGACACCAAGGTAGTCAGGTGTCCAAAATTGCCCATAAAGGTATTCATCATACGAATTTACTTGGGATATACGCCATCACATTCCAGCCGCTTGCACGTCCGTTTCCTGGTATTTGGAAGGACATTTCATGAGGATCTTGTCTGCTACAAATATTTCTTGATCACGGTAGGAGCCAATCACCACTACCTGCTCGGAGCGGTGAAAATCTGCAGGCACAGGCTGGTTGTAAAATACCTTTTGCTCAGTTCCTTCATTGTCCACCAAAAGGAAGGTAAAGGAAGTTTTATCCTCCCGAACCTCAATTCCTGAGACTTCGCCTACGGCATCTTTTTTCAATTTGCCCACCACATGGATGGCTTTGTCCTCCCCATCCTGCTTCATCTCGAGAGCAGTATTGAAACTTTCGTAACTACTTGCCTCCCCTATGGAGCTCAATATGATGAAAATTGCTACAGCAATAACTCCTAAACCAATCAGGTGTCCTTTTTTCATGGCAGTGGTCCTTTAGTTTATTTTATTTTTCTCCAACTTGGAAACGCGTCTATCTGTTTGAATCACATAGGCGAGTAGGCCAATGAAAATCAACACGATGATTCCCACCAACACATATATTTTACCTTCACTACGCATGACATCCGCCATCTCTACTTCATTGTTGCTGTAGTCAGCAGCGGTAACGGCGATTTTCTCTTGAGCCTGAGCGGCAAAGGCAAAAATTACCAACAGGAATGCAGCTATTTTTTTCATCGATTAATCGTTTACAAGATTTTCCTCCACTTCACGCTCTAGCCTACGGATACGAACACGAACAGTTGCGATCCAAGTTCCCAAAAGTGTCCAGGCAATAATGGCAGGGTAAAACACCAGTCGGAGTTGGGAATCCAAATCGTAGGCATTGAAGCCAGGATTGCCCCCATTTCCAGGGTGCAAACTATCCGTAAGGCGAGGCAAAACAAAGATCAAGGGGATAAAGGCAGCAAAAGCAAAAAGATTATACACCGCGGCAATTCTCCCGCGCTGCTGGGCATCTGAAAGGCTTCCTCTCAAGATTAAGTAGGCAAAATACATGAGCAAGCCGATGGCAGAAGCATTCTGCTTAGGATCCCCACTCCAGTAATCTCCCCAGGTAAACTTGGCCCACAACATGCCCGTGGCGATGCCCAATACCCCAAACAAAATGGCGGCATTCGTAAATTCCAAGGCAATGTCATCGTGCTTGAGGTCATTGCTTCGTAGGTATTTCACCGAGTACCAAGCAGCCACCAGAAGCATCAAGATCATCCCAAACCACATGGTCACGTGAAAATGGAGCGCGCGAATGGTCTCATTGAGGATAGGAAGCCGAGGGGCATCCAGCAGCAAGCCACCCAAAAGCGTGTACATCAAAAGCCCTAGGGTAAGTATTTTCCACCAAGATTGGCGCATAACAAGGCGTTAGAATTTCACCTGCAAAAATAAGGGATATGTTCCTGAATCCCCTTCTTTTTCTAAGAAAAGGAAGACCTAAACTCACAATTTAACCTGAGGTTGCCCTCAGAAATTTTGTGGTGCTTGCCCACCTTTATCCGCATTCCCAATTTCAATCCCTACCTTTGTGCCGTGGAACTTCAGAAAAAAGACATCCGGAAATTAACCTTACCCGAACTGGAAGAATTCTTTCTAGCGCAGGGGGAGAAAAAATTCCGTGCCAAACAAGTCTATGAATGGCTCTGGAACAAGTCGCTGAAGAATTTCGATGAGATGAGTAACATCTCTCTTTCCACGCGGGAAATGCTCAAAACGCACTTTTCCATCAACCACATTCGGGTGGACCTGATGCAGCACAGCAGTGACGGCACCATCAAAAATGCAGTCAAACTCTTCGATGACAAGATCGTGGAGTCGGTGCTTATCCCAACCACCAAACGCATCACCGCCTGCATTTCTTCGCAAGTAGGATGCAGTTTGGATTGCAACTTTTGCGCTACTGCGCGATTGAAGCGGATGAGAAACCTGAATTCCGATGAAATCTATGACCAGGTAGTGGCCATCAAAGACGAAGCGGAAACCTATTTTCAGCGACCCCTCACCAACATTGTCTTTATGGGCATGGGAGAGCCCTTGCTAAACTATGCCAATGTGATCGATGCCATCGATAAAATCACCTCCCCGGAGGGCTTGGGTATGGCTCCCCGTCGAATCACGCTTTCTACCGTGGGCATCCCTAAGATGATCCGGAAAATGGCCGAGGACGAGGTAAAATTTAACCTAGCCATCTCCCTCCACTCTGCCATCAACGAGACCCGTTCCCGACTGATGCCGATCAATGAGGTGAATCCGCTGGAAGATCTAGCAGAAGCCTTATCCTTTTGGTACAGCCGCACCAAGCGGAAAGTAACCTACGAATACGTGATCTGGGAAGGAATCAACGACGACGAGCGGCATGCCAAAGCACTAGCCAAGTTTTGCAAGATCATCCCATCGAAAGTCAACCTCATTCAATACAACCCCATCGATGAAGGGGAATTCAGACAGGCATCGCAAGAGGCCGTGGACATGTATGTCCGCGTACTTGAAGGCCAAGGCATCATTGCCAAGGTACGCAAGTCTAGAGGGCAGGACATCGATGCCGCCTGCGGGCAACTTGCCAATAAAAACGAAGTGGCACAACTTCAACCCTCGGACCCTAACGCTTGAGGCAACCCATATCCACCAAAATCGGTATATAACCCGTATACCAAATCAATTTTTCAATGAGAGCTATCCAATCCCTACTTTTTTTACTAAGTCTTCTGATTCGTTCGGTTCCTACCCTCGCTCAAGAAGGACTTCCCACGCAAATCCAAACCTATTTTAAGAACTCCCAGGATGAATTTCCGGTGGAGAAAGCCTACCTCCACCTGGATAAATTTACCTACACGCTAGGGGATGACCTGTGGTTTTCAGCCTACCTGGTAGCGGGAGGAGCACAGCTACCCAGCCCAATGAGCAAAACCCTCTACGTGGACCTATTTGATGGAGATGGCTTAAAAGTGGCTCAAAAAATCATTTCCCTTGAAAATGGGCGGGGAATGGGGGACTTCAAGATTCCAAACTTTGGAAAGACGGGTACCTACCAGCTCAAGGCCTACACCACCTGGATGCGGAATTTTGGAGAGGCTTATTTTTTCACCCAACAAGTACAGGTCGTGGACGGACTGGGTGGAGCGTTTCTGCCTACGGTCCGATTTAGCGAGGTCCGGCTGGAAAATACCAGAGTCCGCTACCAAGTCACTTTGGAAGCAATCAATGCGCTGGGAGAGCCCTTGAGCAATGCCCAAATCAGTTTGCAAGCCATCGCTGGGGATGCCGAACTGCACGCCCAAACCATTCAACTCAATGCGCAAGGCACCGCAGAATTTGGTTTTTCCGTTGCCAACGCCCCCCATCCTGCGCAGCACCTCGCCCTTTCCTTTGAAGAGAGTCCAGGGTATCTGGTCACGCACAAACTCAAACTCCCCTACTCCTTGGAGGCTGCAGACATCCAATTTTTACCAGAAGGAGGAAATTGGATTCTAGGCAAAAAATCGAAGGTGGCCGTTCGTGCTGTATTCCCCGATGGGACTCCTCTCCTACTGCAGGGCAGTATCGAAGGAGAGGAAGGTGCCTCCTTTACCACCAATGCTGCCGGTCTTGGCAAACTTGAATTTACCCCCCAGCGGGCTGATTATGCGGCCTTAGTTCAAGATTCGGCATCTGGAATTACGCGACGAATTTCACTCCCAAAAGCACTACAAAACGGACTGAGCATCCATGTCCAAAACCCAAGTGATGGAACCGTGATCTCTGCCTTAATTCAAGGAGCGGGTGTTTCCGGCAAACTCCTCTTGGTCACCCATACCCGTGGATTGGTCAATTACATGGCAGAAGGAACTCTAGCCAATGGGGTCTGGGGGGTGCGCATTCCCAAGAAAAATCTACCAAGTGGAATCCATACGATTGCCGTTTTGGATGAGCAAGGAAGGCCATTGCTGGAGCGATTGGTTTTTGTCCAGAACAAAGACGAATTAACACTGGAACTCAATGCATCCACAGAGCCGCTAAGGCCGCGTGGGAAAGTAAATTTGAACCTCAAGACTGCCTTCCAAGACAGTATCTCTCAGGCTAGTTTATCCCTCTCGGTAGTGGATCTAGATCAGGTGGAGGATCAAAGTGATTTGCAGGGAACGCTCTATTCTCACTTACTGCTTACTAGCGATTTGAAGGGGACTGTTTACCGACCTGGATATTACTTTAGAAAAGAACTGCCTAATGCTGCTGAGGAACTTGACTTGGTGCTACTCACCCACGGATGGACCCGGTTTGATTGGGAAGATGTACTTCAAAACCAACTTCCAGATCAAGGCTATTACATTGAACAGGGGATTACAATTTCGGGAAAAATAAAGGAGCAGACCCCAACCAAAAAAGGATTGGGTGGAGGTAAAATTACTGCGCTTGTAGGAGAAGGTATCGAACTCCTCTCTACCGAATATGGTCCTGATGGTAACTTCCTACTGACCGACCTGCAGTACCAGGATTCGGTGTCCGTTACGCTCACGGCAGAAGACCTTCGCGCGCGAAATTTTATCAATCTGTCCATCGCTGTTCCACAACTTCCCTTCACTCAACTGAGTGGTAGCTATCCTACTACTAGCAGCTGGCCCAAAGGATTGGCAGCTACGGTGGGGGAACGAAACTTGATGGAACAGCTCAACTCCAACCTCTTGGAAAAGGAACTGGAAGGAATCACGGTGGAAGCTGAGACGCTCCAGGAAGAGCAGACTCAAGCGCGAAAAATCTATGGAGAAGGCGATGCTGTGATCAAGCCCGAGGACATTCCTGGAGGACAAGGATTCATCAATATTTTTCAGTTGATCCAAGGTCGTGTGGCCGGGGTACGCGTAACCTTTGATGGGTTCAATGCCACGGTACTTATTCGAGGCGTAGGCTCGCTTCAAGCAGGGTTAGAGCCCATGTACATGCTCAACAATGTGCCGGTAGATGCTGCCACCCTTGCCCAAATCAGCCCACGTGATGTGGAGAGTGTAGAGGTATTTAAGGACCCTGCCCGAACAGCGATCTTTGGTTCTCAAGGTGGAAATGGCGTCATCGCCGTCTACACCAAGGCAGGCACAAGCACCGTATACAGCAATGTGGGAGGTACTTTGGTCACCAAATACAGTGGCTATTCCATCCCCCGTGTTTTTTATTCTCCTAAATACGAAGAAAACTCTCCTGCTAATAAGATCACCGACAAGCGGGCCACCTTGTACTGGAACCCACTGATTCAGACAGATCCAAGTGGAAAGGCCTCCCTATCCTATTACAATTCTGAGACTGCAAGTAGGCATTTGCTGATTCTAGAGGGTATAGACTCGCAAGGAAGATTGGGTAGGTTGGTCAAAGTGATCGAATAATTTGGGGGATTCAAGGGATTTGGTAGCTTCGCAAAAAATGATGCGATGAAAAATCTTCTGCTAGTCACCTTTTTTCTTTTTGGTTCGGTTACTATCCTTCAGGCACAAGAGCAGGGAGATTCCCGACTTCATGTCTTGGGACAGTACGGGTTACGCATGGATGAACCCGGAATCGGTTTTGGTTGGGAGTATTTTTTCGCACCTCAATTTGGACTGATGCCAAGCTACACGCAGATTTTCCCAGCCGTGGGAAGAGCCAGTAATTTCAGCGCTGACCTGCGTTATTACCTCTCCAAAGAAAAGTCGCAGGTTTATGTGGTAACAGGCTATAGCTTAACTTCAGAAAATCCGCAACCTGGGGCTGCCGGTACCAAGCGAAATCTAAGTGGTGCGAATGTAGGGGTGGGAGCTGTAGTTCCACTTACAGACTGGGTGGGTCTGAGTACTGAATTCAAATTTCAAAGCCAAGGCATCCAACAAATCTACTTTCGATTTGGTCTCGATTTTCCACTCGGAAAATAAGGGATGAAGTTCAATTAAGTGAGCTGTGGACAATGGGCTGAAACGGTCCACAGTTGACGGTCGACGGACCACAGTCAATTGTGTTCGGTATATGAAAACGTATTTAAATTTAGATTCTCTACTTGATACCAAACGAATCGGCTGTCGACAGTGGGCTGTGAGCTGTTGACTGATTGCAATTACTTCTTGCTGTATTCAAACAGCTTTCTTTTTTCTTCTTTCGTCAATCCTTCGTAGCCCTTTTCGGCAATTTTATCCAAAATTTTATCCACCTCTTCCTGACTTAAGGATTCCTTAGCGACCGACTGCGTTTGCTCAGTCTTTGCAGATCGAGATCCAGTGGAAGTTGGTCTTCGGTAGCTCACTTTAGGAGCTCTCCTGCTGAACAGGTTTTCGAAAAACATCCCAATTTTTTGAATAGGCATGCCCAAGTCCCAACCTTTTCGCAACAAGAAGATGTAGCCAAAGCCAAGCATCGCCCCTCCCAGATGGGCAATTTCTCCCCCTGCATTTTCCCCAATCGAGTTGGCAAAAGATAGGAGGATATAGAATGCAGCGATGTAGACAATTTTGACAGGCCCTAGTAGAAAAAGGAAAAAAGTTGTTTGCGGGGCAAGTGTAGCCGCACCTACCACCACCGCAAATACTCCTGCGCTGGCTCCCAGCATGAGGGAACTGTCTACATTCTGGGAGAAATAAGGGGCAACATTGTAGATCAAAACATAAAATCCAGCCCCAAAAAGCCCCCCCAAGAGGTATAGGTTGGTTAGTCGCCTACTTCCGATGTATTGATGGACGAGCTGTCCGAAATAGTAGAGGAAAAGCAGGTTGAACAAAATATGGAAAAGCCCTTCATGCAAGAACATGTAGGTAAAGGGAGCCCAAGGCTGGGTAGCAAGCGTGGAAACGGAAGCGGGCATCATGATCCATTCCATCCCCTCTTTGTACAACGCTCCATAGCCACTGAGTGTCAAGAATACCCGCGCAATGAGCAGTACAAAAAAGGCAATCAGATTGATCGCCAACAACTTGTACAAGCTATTGTCTTGTCGATTGAAGGCGTTTTTTAAATTATCCCAAAAGCTTGAATACATCTTAGTAGAAGCTATTTCTATTTCTTTTCCACACGTATACCAGAATGGCACCTACCACGAGGCCACTCAAGTGTGCAAAGTGGGCGACGTTATCGGAAGGACTGGTAATTAATATATTGTACACCGTGTACAGACCATAGAACGTGACCATGTACTTGGCCTTAATCGGAATAGGAGGGAAAAGCAAAAAGAGTTGGGTATTCGGGAAGAGCATCCCAAAAGCAATCAAGATCCCGAAAAGTGCGCCCGAGGCACCGACCATGGGTTGGTTGACTTGCAGCTGCAAAATGGTATTCAAGGTTTGCTCCGCACGCTGGATATTCATGGGATCTTCTGGATTCCTGCTGTATTGATCCACAAAGTCAAATACTTCAGGTGTAAAATAACCTCTGTTTTCAATCACCAAACGGTTGAAATATTCAGGATCTGGATCTGCTTCAAAGGCCAGTACTTTTTCCTCTAAGGTGCGGTATTGAACCAAGGTATACCCGGAGTAGAGCACACCAGCTCCCATCCCACAGACCATCCAGAGAATGAATAGCTTCTTAGGTCCCAAAAACTGTTCCAGCAGTGGCCCGAAGATCAGGAGACCGAACAAGTTGCTGAAGAGGTGCCAGAAGTCGGCATGCATAAACATGTAGGAGAGAAATTGGAAGGGCTTGAAGTACGAGCTTTGGATATTGTACAGGGCAAACCATTCATTCAGGGGCGGGAATACAAAATTGGCCACCAAAAAAACAGCGATGTTGATCAGCAACAGATTTTTAACGACCGGGGTGATGTTTCTAAACATGTTATTTTGCGAAGAAGGCGTGTATGCTTGTTAAATCCAATTTCACGAAGGTTTTGTTTCCAGAAGGGGAATAATTTGGATTCGGACAGGCAAAAAGTTGCCCTACCAAGGTTTCCATCTCCTGTGCATCGAGCTTTTGACCCTTCTTTAATGCAGCTCTTTTGGAAAGAGATCGGGCCAAATTTTCTCTTTTGTCTAGGGAAAGTTCGTTTTTGAAATTTTTAAACTGCTCAATCAGTCCTTCAAAAAGTTCCTTTTCATTTTTTTCTTGCGTTTCTGCCGGCACGCCTCGGATGACCACGGTGTCTTTACCAAATTCCTCCACTTGAAAGCCAAGGCTGGTCAGCTCAGGAAGCATGTCCATCACCAAGGCAAAATCTGCCGGATTTAAGGTCAGTGCAGTAGGAAATAAGCATTGCTGCGAAGCACCCTGGGTGGATTGCAGTTGCTTGAGGTAGCGCTCGTAGAGAATCCGTTCGTGGGCCAATTGCTGCTCCACGATGAGCAGCCCCGTGGACATCTGCGCTACGATGTAGCTTTTTTCAACTTGAAAGGTAGTTCCTGTGCCAGCAGCAGCTTCCTGCTGCAATGCCAAGCTCACCTCTCCTGCTGTAGCTCGGCTTGGAAACGTGAGGAGCTCTTGCTCTTGATCTGAAAATCCAGGGGATTGCTGGGAGGTGGATTGGGGAGTATGTCCTTCAAATAGGCGCTCCCAACCTGAAACGGATGCACGTTGAAACTCCGGGGTATTGTAGGTTTTGTAGCTGTATTCCCGGTCCACATCCAAGGAAGTTTGGGGATTTTTGGTCCAGTTTTCTTGAAAGTTAACATCCATGCTAAAGTCGAGCGCAGGCATGACCTGGTGTGCGCCAAGAGCCTGTTTGACCGCGGAGCGGATTACGGCGTAAATGGTTCGCTCGTCCTCAAACTTGATTTCTGTTTTGGTCGGATGCACATTGATATCGATGGTAGCGGGATCAATGTCCAAGAATAAAACGTAGAAGGGGTGTTGATCTGCTTGAATCAAGCCTTCGTAGGCAGTATTTACTGCATGGTGGAGGTAGCTACTCTTGATGTAGCGATTGTTGACAAAGAAAAATTGTTCTCCTCGCGTTTTTTTGGCGTATTCCGGCTTGCCTACATAACCTTTGATACTGAGGTGCGGGGTAGCTTCCTCGCAAGGTACCAACTGATTTTGGATTCCTTTTCCAAAAATTCCCACGATACGCTGGCTCAATTTGCCTGGAAGCAGGTTGTAGGTTTCTAATTCTCCCTGGTGCAGGGAAAAGGCAATTTCTGGATAGGAAAGGGCCACTCGCTGAAATTCGTCTACAATATGCCGCATTTCTACGGGGTTGGACTTCAAGAAATTTCTTCGTGCGGGCACGTTGAAAAACAAGTTTTTCATGGCCACAGAAGTCCCGACAGGAAGTGCTGCTGGTTCTTGCTTTTTAACTTCCGAACCTTCAATTTGAATCAGGGTGCCTACTTCCGCTTCTTGGGTTTTGGTTTTGAGTTCCACCTGTGCCACAGCAGCAATGGAAGCCATGGCTTCGCCTCGAAAGCCAAATGTGCGAATGGCAAAAAGGTCCTGTGCCGTACGGATTTTGGAAGTGGCATGCCGCTCAAAACTCATGCGCGCATCGGTAGGGGACATGCCCTTCCCGTTGTCGATCACCTGTATGAGTTGCTTCCCCGCATCCTTGACCACTACTTGGATTTGAGTGGCTCCCGCATCTACCGCATTCTCAAGGAGTTCCTTGAGTGCAGATGCAGGGCGTTGAACTACCTCACCAGCAGCAATTTGATTGGCAATGGCATCGGGAAGTAGCTGAATGAAATCAGGCATTTTTTCTACTCTTGAGGAATCTGAGTAAATAATAAACTCCCCCTATACCTGCGGCGGTGTAGCCCATGTAGGTAAATATTTGTGGTCCAACGTAAATGTATCCAAATGCCGAAAGCACCATCCCTAGGAAGAGAAAGGTCCGGAGAAGCGTAGAGGAATTGAATACTGCATTTTCACGCGGCTTATTGGATCTGAAAGTAGAAAATGAACCCTTCATCATGGGACGTCTTGGGGAGTGGGCGTCGCTGTCTTGCTCAAGTTCTCCCTCCTGTTCCAATTCCATTTTTATGCGGGAAGTACGCTCCTCGATTTCTTCTTTGATTGGGTCGTAATACCTAGGCTTGATTGCAAAACGTTGATGAGAGGCGGTTCTAAAAATAGTAGGCAATTTCATAAGGCGCTATTTTTTCCAAAAAGGGAAAGAGATCAGTTGGGATGAAGCCTGATTTGCTACAAGCTAAGCAGGTTTTTCTGGTAAGAAAAATCCAAACTCAAGTTGAAGTATTCCAAACTTTTGTAACTTGAAATTAAGTCTTTTTTTTGTAGGGCTTGCTTAAATCTGTATCCTAGTTTGGGATGCTGAAAAAGCCTGTTCCTGGAACAAATTTAAGTAAAAATATAGAATTAAACTGAATCTCTTCCATGGCGGCAATCCAATGGTTTTTACTTTCATGGATACTTTTAGGAAGTCTTTTTTCTCCGGAAAAACCAACTCTCAAGATCCTAAATCCGGATCCCCTGGAGAGTAAAGCGGTCGATTTGCAGCAACTTTGGGTAGACAGTGTGTTTCATGCCTTGACTTTTGAGGAGCGACTAGGTCAACTGTTTATGGTAGCGGCCTATTCCAATAAGGATCAGCGACATGTGAACGAAATTTCTGCGCTTATCCAAAAGGAAAATTTAGGAGGACTCATTTTTTTCCAAGGAGGCCCCAATCGGCAAGCGCGGCTAACCAATTTTTACCAAGCCCAAGCAAAAACTCCCTTGTTTATTGCCATGGATGCGGAATGGGGCATTGGTATGCGCCTGGACTCCACGCTCAATTTTCCAAAAGCCATGACCTTAGGGGCCATCCAAGACCCCAATTTGGTGCACGAAATGGGAGCGGAAATTGCCAGGCAGTTTCGCGTGTTGGGCATGCATGTCAATTTTGCTCCTGTGGTGGATGTCAATTCCAATCCTGAAAATCCCGTAATCGGATTTCGTGCTTTCGGAGAAGACAAGGAGGGGGTAACTCAGCGAGCCATTGCCTACATGAAGGGACTGCAAGAGAATGGGGTCTTGGCCAATGCGAAGCATTTTCCAGGACATGGAGACACCGAAACAGACAGTCACCACACCCTCCCGCTCATCTCTCACTCTGAAAAAAGAATTTGGGACATCGATCTCTACCCCTACCAAAAGTTGTTTAAAGAAAATTTGATGTCTGTGATGGTGGCCCACCTCAACGTCCCCAGCCTAGACTCCGCATCACAAGTCCCTACGAGCCTTTCCAAGGCAGTGGTCACGGACCTTTTGCAGGAGCAACTAAAATTTCAAGGCTTAATTTTTACGGATGCCCTCAACATGAGCGGGGTAACGAATCGGAAAAAACCCGGTGAGGTGGAACTCAAAGCATTACTTGCCGGCAACGATATTCTCCTCCATTCAGAAGATATTTCAAAAGCAAAAGTGCTCATCCTAGAAGCCGTAGCCCAAGGACTAATCAGCGAAGAAGAAATCAATCGCCGAGTAAAAAAAGTACTCAAAGCCAAGTATTGGGCAGGTCTCCATCGGTATGCCCCCATAGACACCTATAAAATCGCCGATAAATTGACCACCCAGGCGACTACTGAAGTGATCGAAAAACTCTATGGAGAAGCCATTACGGTGGCGGCAAACAAAAATGACTTGCTCCCCATCGGGCAGTTGGACTTGAAAAAAATCGCCAGCATTACCATTGGAGACGAAGGCAGTGTATTTAGCACTTACCTCAATCAGTATACGCAAGTGGATCACTTTTCCCTGCCCAAAGCCTCTACCGAGTCCGCACATTACAACTTGATGAAGCAAGTAGAAGACTACGACATCGTCGTGGTGGGCCTGATGGGCATCAGCAACAACCCCCAGCGGAATTTTGGCCTTGCCCCAGGGGATTTAGCGCTCATCCGAGAACTGGAAAAGCGCCAACAAGTGGTCACCGTACTCTTTGGCAATGTCTATGCTTCCAAATTCTTAGAGGGATTGGAACATGTGGTCTTTGCCTATGAGAATTCCCCCTTTACCCAAAAACTTGTACCTCAAATTTTATTTGGTGCTCGCCCTGCAAAAGGTAGCCTACCGGTGACGGTCAGTGAGCAATTTACCCAAGGGGTGGGTGGGCTCTTGACCCCACAAAATCGACTGGCTTACGGTAGCCCCGAAAGCGTAGGAATGAATGGGCAGAAATTGGATAAAATTGATGGGGTGGTGGCTGAAATGATTGCGGCAAAAGCAGCCCCTGGCGCACGTGTGCTCGTTGTGAAGGAGGGTACGGTGATTTTTGATCGATCCTACGGACACCTAGATTACGAAAAGTCTGCCCCAGTGACCTCCGAAACTGTTTATGATTTGGCATCGGTCACGAAGGTAGCGGCTACCACGCTTGCTGCCATGTTTTTGCATAGTCGTGGGGAACTTGATCTCAACAAAACAATAGGAGACTACCTCCCCGAATTGAAAAAAACGAATAAAGGGGGGATTATCTTGAAGGATTTATTGGCCCATGAAGCTGGTTTGAAAGCATTCATCCCCCACTATACCAAAACGTTGACTTCGGGAAAATGGAATCCTACCTACTACAAGGATTCAATCAGCGAAGGCTATACCCTTCCTGTCTCCAATGAAATGTTTGCCCAAATGAGCTTACGCGACAGCTTGTGGAAATGGACCGTAGATTCCGAACTTTTACCCAAACCCCATGGCTACGTGTACTCCGATCTGACCATGTACTTCATGCAAGAAGTGATCGAACGTATCGTAAATCAGCCTTTGAATGAATTTGTGGAACAAAATTTTTACGCTCCGCTTGGCTTGCGGACGCTCACATTTAAGCCTTTTGAAAAAATGTCTCTTTCACAAATCGCCCCTACTGAGCATGATGTGGCCTTTCGCGGGAGACAAATCCAAGGCTATGTGCACGACCCTGGAGCAGCGATGTACGGCGGAGTGGCCGGCCATGCGGGGCTGTTTGGTACCGCCCAAGACCTAGCCATAGTCTTTCAACTTCTTTTGAATAAAGGAACCTACGGGGATGTCGCCTTACTCAAACCCGAAACCATCGAGGCATTTACCAAGCGACAGTCCAAATTAAGTCGGCGAGGATGGGGATGGGATAAGCCCGAACCTGAAAAGGGAAAAGGTGGTTCCGCAGGGAAATTGGCTCCGAAAAGCACTTTCGGACATACTGGATTTACAGGTACTTGCGTATGGGCTGACCCGGAAAACCAGCTCACCTACATCTTCCTTTCCAACCGAGTCTATCCTCAAGCGAATAATAACACCCTGCTTGATTTAGGGATTCGCACCCAAATTCATGACCTCATTTATGAGGCATTGAAATTTTAGGAATAGGCAGCCTAGTTTCCCTTGATCTCAATTACTTTGAACTCCGTACGGCGGTTGGTCTGATGCTCCTCCTCGGTTTGTGCATTTGGAACCAGAAGCTTCGTTTCTCCATAGCCCTTCGCCACCAATCGATCCGCAGCAATCCCTTGGCTTACCAAGTAATCTACCGCCGACTGAGCGCGCTGCTGCGAAAGTGTCAGGTTGTAGTCATCGCTAGATCTGGAATCCGTATGGGAGCTCAATTCGATGCGAATGGAAGGATTGTCCTTCAGGATTTTGACCAATTTGTCCAATTCAGGCGAAGCATCGGAACGGATATCTGCCTTATTCAAGTCGTAATAAATATTGTCAAGGACAATGGCTTTCTCCAAAATCAATTGATCCAAAACGATTGTGGTATCCAAAGTAATGTTGGTCACTTCTTGAATCAAGTTGGCTGGATCCGGAGTCTTGCCCTTGGTGGTGTAGGGGAAAGATTTGGAAAAATACCCACTTCTAGAAGCAATGATGCTGTATTCACTTTCTGGGGAAAGGGTAAACCGAACTCTTCCTTGGGCATTTGACATATCTCCACCCAATTGACGCTTGTCTCCACCATACAAGACCACGCGGGTTTGAGGCAAAACTGCTTCCTTGCCATCTGCTTTGACTTCCTTGGTGTAGACGTTGAGCAATACATTGACGATTTTTGGTTTGGGGGTCTTGTCCTCAAAAAAGTAGATGTCGTCATCCCCTTTTCCACCAGCACGGTTGGAGGAAATAAACCCTGTTTTGGGGTATTCGGTAAAGAAAATTCCAAAATCATCACCTTGGCTATTGAAGCTTGGACCTAGATTGCTGACGATTTGAATGCCATCCTGATTTTTTTCAGCTACAAAAAGGTCCAGCTTCCCCAAGCCAGGATGTCCATCCGAAGCAAAGAAAAATTTTCCATCCTTAGTAGACCTAGGAAACAATTCATTGCCTGCGGTATTGATGGTAGATCCTAGATTAACGGCATTGCCAAAATCCCCATTGGCAAGTTTGGTCGCCTTGTACAAATCTATTCCGCCAAAGCCTCCTGGTCGGTTGGAAGCAAAATAGAGTTCCGCACCATCACTTGAGAAGGCAGGGGTAGAATTCCACCAGGTGTCTTCCTCATTGACAGGCATCCAGATGGGTTGGGTAAATCCCGCGCCTCGAAAGTAAGACACAAAGAGCATGGTTTCGGGGTAATCCTTTGAAGACAGGGAATTTCCTCGTGCATAAATCAGCGTATTTCCATCGGGGCTAATGGCCAAAGCCGCTTGATTGAGTCCCTCCTCATTTTCAAATTCAGGCAAAAGTTCCACTCCAGCAGCATCCACTTTTAGTCCCTGGGCTCTAGCGCGAAAGAGTTGGTGGTAGCCTGAGCCAGTGGCAGGATAGAGTCGAGAAGAAGCTCTCCCCGAAGTAAAATACAGGAAGTCCTCGCTAATCACTGGGGCATAATCGGCACCAGCGCTATTCAATTCGTTGTAGTTGACCAACTGGTAGTTGGTGTAGTAATCGGTAATTCCTGCCACCTTGGGAAGGGCTGAAAGCTCCTGCTTGACGCGGGCTTGAAGACGCTCGTCCGAAGTAGATGCAGCCGCAGCTTCAAAGGCAAGTTTGGCTTCCTCCCATTTTTGGTTGGCCTTCAAACTTTGGCCCAAGAAAAAATAGGTATTGAAATTGGGATCTTCTTTGGCTAATCTTTGGTAATGAGGCAAGGAGGCTTCAATGCGATTGGAAAGTCGGTAACTTTCTGCCAGCAGTCGACGAGCGGATAGGTTGCTGGAGTCCTTGGCCAACACCTGACTGAAGGTAGCAATGGCGTACTGGTATTGACCCGAGAGGTACTGTTCATTCCCCTTTTCAAAAAGGCTTTTGCAAGACCCAAGCAGGAGCAGTGTAAAAAGAGCCAGTGCAGAAAAAATGGATTTCATCGGACAGCAAGTGAAGTCTAGAGGTGAATATGGGGAATTAATTTGGAAAATAGGTGCTCAGCCAACTTTTTGACAGTGGGAGCCAAAGTTCAGAAAGATCCCCCTTGGTGTGAATTTGGGGTTGAATGACCTCCAGGTCTGGAGTGATTTCCCCGCTACTGATTCTGGATTTAATTCCAAGTGCAGGCAACACCTGTAGCTGACCGGCTTGGTTTCGTAAGGTGAGCTTGCCTTGATCCACCAAATTGACTCCTAAGTGTTGCTCCAAATTTCGTAAAGTCCGAACGGAAGAATCAATGGAACAGCCTGAGGCTCCCAACTGACTTTCATCCACCGCAAGTACGATGAGCTGCTCGTACAAAACCGCAAAAGAAGTAGGCATCCCATTGCCATGGGTAGCCCATTCCCCACAAAAATCTTTCAGGGTTGACTGAATCAAGGCCTGTTCGTCAGCGGTAAACTTACGAGCCGAAACATAAATCCAGACCCTTGAACTGTCTGGTAGCTGGTCAAAAGGAAGGTACATGGTGCTGTAATAATTATTCAAAGAAAAACCCTTTCTGCTTAACGGCAAAAAGGGCCTTTTGGATACAAAAGGTAAATTTAAATTCCCATATCCTTGGCAAGCAGCTCAGCGAGGTCTACCACCTGAACATCGGCTTCCCGATTCTTATTTTTTACGCCATCGGTCATCATCGTCAGGCAAAAAGGGCAACCCACGGCAATGGTGGACGCTCCTGTAGCCAAGGCCTCTTCCGTGCGCTCGATATTGATGTCTTTTTTTCCTGGTTCGGGCTCTTTAAACATTTGTGCGCCCCCTGCTCCACAGCAAAGTCCTTTGGTACGGCAGCGCTTCATTTCTACTAGCTCCACATCCAAGGCTTTAATTACCTCCCGTGGCGCTTCATAGACTCCGTTGGCTCGCCCCAGGTAACAGGAATCGTGGAAGGTGATCTTTTTACCTTTAAACTCCCCTCCTCCTTGAAGGGTCACTTTCCCTTCGTTGATGAGCTGCTGTAGAAACTCAGAGTGGTGAATCACTTCGTAGTTGCCTCCCAAGGCAGGGTATTCGTTTTTGATGGTATTGAAACAATGCGGACAGGCGGTCACCACTTTTTTGACTTCGTAGGCATTCATCACTTGGATGTTGGCCACTGCCTGCATTTGGAAAAGAAATTCATTGCCTGCTCGTCGAGCGGGATCACCTGTACAGGCTTCTTCTGGACCCAGCACGGCAAAACTCATCCCTACTTTATTTAATATTTTGACAAAAGCCTGGGTCACCGCTTTGTAGCGCTCATCAAAGGATCCTGCACAACCCACCCAAAAGAGAACCTCAGGTGTTTGGGAGTTGGCGGCCATTTCGGCCATGGTAGGAACTTGGTAGGTAGACATGTTTTAGATACTAGACGTTAGATACAAGATGCAAGACAAAATCAGCTTTCAGGCATCCCTTACTTCATTTCTTCTTCTTTTACTTTTTCGGACCAGTTGAAGCGGTCGGATGAACTAAATTTCCAAGGGGAGAAACTCGTTTCCATGTTTTGGAACATCGAATTCCACTGCGCTGGAGAACCTGATTCTTCCATGGCCACATAGCGGCGCATCTGAAGAATAATGGAAAGCGGGTCAATATTTATGGGACAAGCTTCCACACAGGCATTGCAGCTGGTGCAAGCATTGATCTCTTCTTTGCTGATGTAATCTCCCAAGAGTGACTTTCCGTCTGCAAGGCCGGGACCACCAGCGTCTAGGCTATTGCCTACCTCTTCAGCTCGATCGCGAACATCCATCATGATCTTGCGAGGGGAGAGTTTTTTGCCCGTCAAATTTGCAGGACATTCGGAAGTACAGCGCCCACACTCGGTACAGGAGTAGGCATTGAGCACATTCACCCAACTGAGGTCATTGATGTCTTTGGCTCCAAATCTCCCGATTTCAGCGGGAGGTTCGGAAGGACTTTCTGTAGGAATTCCAAGCATCATATTCACTTCTTGGGTCACCTCGGGCATATTTACCATTTCCCCTTTTGGTTTTAGATTAGAATACCAAGTATTGGGGAAAGCCAAGAAAATATGGAGGTGCTTGGAATAAGTCACATATACCGCAAAGACTAAAATACCTACAATGTGAAACCACCAGGCAAAGCGCTCAAGAAGTACTAAGGATTCGGTGGAAAATCCTTCAAAAATCGGCTGAACAAGGCCGCTAAAAAACAATGGACCTAAAACAAAATAAGGAGCCACCTCCCGAGCAGCCAAAAGTTGATCACTGGCATTCATCGTAAGGATTGCAGACATCAAGACAATCTCGATCACCAAAATCAGGGTCGCATCGAGGGCAGGCCATCCCTTGAGTTCGGGCTTGGTAAATCGCTCAACCTTCAGTACATGACGACGAATGAGGAGGGCCACACAAGAAAGGAGTACCCCAACAGCCAAAAATTCAAAAACGGTAATCGCAACGGTATACACGCCCCCTAAAAAAGGAGCCAAAACCCGGTGCGTTCCCAAAAGACCATCTAGGACAAACTCCAGCACCTCCAGGTTGATCACCAAAAAACCTACATAAAGGAGGGCATGGAGGAGTGCGGGCACCCAACGCTTGAACATTTTTTGTTGACCAAAGGCAACCAACGCCATCGTTTTCCAGCGGTCAGCTTGCTGATCGTTTTGGGTAGCCGCCTTACCTAAGCGGATATTTCGCTGGAGGAATTTCACTCTTTTGAAGAGAAAAAAACCTGTTACTCCTAAAATTAAAACAAATACAACTTGTGGTAAACTGCTCATAGTGATCCGATTAAGGAGTATTTTTATTATTTGGGTCTATTTTTTTCTGAAAAGGATTTGTATGGAAAACTCAATTTTCTACCTTTGCAACACTTCAAAAGGATGGTGATATAGCTCAGTTGGTAGAGCATCGGACTGAAAATCCGTGAGTCGGTGGTTCGAGTCCACTTATCACCACAAACCAGGTCAAGATTGATCTGGTTTTTTTTTGCCCTATTTTTTGCTGCTGTATCAATTGTCTCTCCTCCTTTTGTACTGCCAAAATAGAAAATAGTCTGCATGCATACTATTTTTCAGCAAATTTAAAATTCAATTTTAGTTTAGCCTGTCTCAAAACCAAGGAAGATTTTTGAAAGCAGTCTCGTTTTTCTCCCTAAGAACAAGAAGTATCGAGATTTGTTGGGGAAGTGCGGTAGGTCTTTTGCCAAAAATATGGGCTAAATCCAGTTCCCTACTTTTTGAGCGATACCGCCATTTCTGCCACCCGTTTCCCCAGGCCTCTCCCCTTTACTAAAAATTGCTCCTCTACTTTTCCAGTTTGGAAAGGAGGCTCTCCTGTGATCGCGGAAGCTCCGAAGGCTGCTTCCGTCTCTTCTCCACCTAGGACCAGCATCCCATGAATCATCATGGAATGCAACAGATTGAGCTGTACCAATTCCTCCCCAATCGACATCCCTCCACCCGTCACAAAGGCCGCGCCCAACTTATTTTTTAGTGGACGACCTTCAAAGGGCCAACTGTTGATGAATTCCTGCACGGCTGGGGCCACATTGGCATTGTATACTGGCGAGCCAATCAGAATCGCATTGGCTTCAAGCAACTCTTTAGTGCTCACTTGATCTATGGAAAGCAATAGCACACGGACACCTGCTACCGATTTTGCCCCCTCCTCCACCGCCTGAGCCATGGTTTTGGTATGTCCAGACTGGCTGTAGTACGCAATCAATACCGTAGGTTGCCCTTGCCCATATCCCACCAAGGAGAAGGATAGGAAAAAGGAACTAAACAGGAAAAAACGGAGCAATCTTGGAGAAATATTCATTCCCGAAAATAAAAAAAATCCCCATCTCTGTTAAGAAATGGGGATCTGAATCTGATGGTAATGACTTATTTTTTCCAGCTTGCTTTACCGCCTTTGGCGGAATCCACCGTGATGCTCATGTTTTGTGCTGAAGAAACAATCCACCTTACTTGTACAGCTCCCATTCCAGGAATATTGGCTACCGCCATTTTTTCAGGTGAATGGATCTGCTCTTTGTACTTTTTCATGTCGGCATCTTCGACTACAAAACCTGCCACCACCTTGGCTCCAGAAATAGTCACGTAGTCTGGGCGCTCAATTCGATACTTCAAGTCCTGACTCGCATGTGTAGGCATCATTCGCTCGTTGAAGATCGTGGCGGTTATTGCCTTCAAACCACCCCCTAAATCCTCCTCTTTCACTTCAGTGATGGAAAGTTTCGGCGTATGGTAAGCATGGTAGATGGTAAAGGCTGCATTGCGATGCGCATCTTGTTCCAAAAGGAATCCTGGGTGCGCTCGGCCAAAGGTTTTCTTAAAGCCTCCGATCTCAACAGTTCCAAATTGCGGATGCTTAAATTCCTTGTAGTTGACAAATGCATCTCCAAAAGTCAGCAACTGATCCACTTTGAGTTGCTCCTCCTGGTTACCTCTACCCGCCTCCTTGTTGAAGTAGAGGTAAGAAACCATCAGTTCGTTGGTATAGGTGAAAATCCCACGATTGCCATAAAACCAATCTAATTCTCCTCCAAAGACAGAATACAAATCCTTGTACACGGTCAAGTAACGGTAACCTGGAATCATTTCTTCTCCTTTTTTGCCTATCGCATCGTAGATTCGGATATCCTCGCGATTGTAGGTATTGAGATCTTCTTCAGCCCCTGGGCCTCTTAGAATCATCCCTCCTGAGTTGTGGAAACTCTGGGCTCCTGCGATGTTCGAGTGTTTCCAAACAAACTCCATCACTGCACGATTTTCCGGCAAGGTAAAGGGATAGCGCATGGCACCTCGCTGAATGTAATCCGGCTGCCAGTTCCATCCCCAATCCCGGTTGGGATCGTAGTAGCCAATCCCATCCTCATTAACTTCACCATCTCCGTCATTGTCGACGCCCTCTTGACCTAGCATTTCGTATTCACCTACTTGATCTGGACCTACCTGCATCAATCGTCTTGGGTCCAAAGGATCCTTGATAAATCTTCCGGTAGCAGACTTTCGGATCATCATGGTGATGTGTCCATCCCCATCCAAGTCATCCATCCGGTCCTCTCCATTTTTCCCATCGCCATCGTTGTCCAGCACAAGCATTCCTGAGCGGGGTGAACTCGCCGTATTGGGCTCCTTGAAGAAGTTATTTCGAGCATCCGGGTTGATGGTCGGGGTGATGTAAAAGGTCTTATCTTTCAAGAGTTGCTTCACAAATTCATTGTCCGCATGCATCTCGGTCAGGTACCAGGCCACATAGAGTGAAAACTCTCCTCCCTGAACCTCATTGGAGTGGATGTTGCCATCGATCCACATGGCCGGCTTGTCAGTATCTTTACCTGTAGCGAAGTCGGTGATGGTCAAAGTCAAGATGTCTCTTCCCTCGACCGACTTGCCAATAGACTCGATTTTGGCAATTTTGGGATGCGCTACCGCGATTTTTTTCATCAAATCCCAAAGCCCTTCCGCGCTGTAGTAGCGATTCCAGGCGATCTCTACTTTGGGCTGGTGCGGCGTGCCGATGGCCCGAAAGTAATTTTCTTGTTGTGCACTTACTTCAAAGGAACTTAGCGATAAAGCTCCCAAAGCCAAGGCAGTGACGGTATGTTTGATATTCATGATCTTCATGGCTTAGAATGTTACAGTTTGGGTAGCAAAACCTGCATGCGGAGCACCTGCTTTCAGTTGCACCGGACCCTTGCTACGCACGATCCAGCTAAAGCTTATCTTTTCAAAGGCTCCCAGCGAATCAACTAGCTTCACCTTATCTCCTGAAACAAGCTGGTCTGCGGTCACATCGATATCTATCCGAAGCTTACGCAACCAACGAGAGCGAGTTCCCATCTCTGAATGGGTAGCAAGTGGAGAATTATTAAATAAATCCACCGACAAACGCGTCAATCCATTTCCAATTGCCTCTGTTTTGAGGTTGTGGAATTCCAATTTGGGCTGCATTCCAGCCAGCTTGAGAATAAAATCCGTGTGCTGCTTGGCAATTTCTCCTACTTTTTCAAAAGGAGGATTGACCATCACAAAAGGCTTGATGCCCCCAACTTCTACCTGATGATTTGGAAAATCGGGATGCTTTACTGCAGTCCAAGGCACGAAGGAATCCTGCTTGAGTGAATCAGACCAGGCTAGGAAATTGGCTTCTGCATTGGTTTTTCCTTTGTATTCTGGATTCCAGTAGCCTGGAGTGGAGAAGCTGTAACGGGCAAAATGGAAATAGGCCCATTGGAAAAAGTCTCCATCTGTACCTTGATTGGTTTGTTGGAAAGCC
>CANGYY010000022.1 GCA_947458585.1 Cyclobacteriaceae bacterium
TATATCTATCAGGAAATGTCGGAGGTAGAACAAGAACTCTTAATGCAAGCCTTGCACAGCGATGACGCCTTGATGCAAGAATACATTGAACTGCTGAGCACCGTGGAGTTTTTGGAGCAAGTAAAATTGCAGCCTTCCGAAAAAGTAGTAAAAGCCATCAAAAAAATGGCCCAGTCTACGAGACTTCCACAAGTCTGACCTAAGGTAACCCCGTCCAATGGCGGGGTTTTCTTTTTCCCTAGGCTCAACCCCCTCTTTTTTTAGAATTGAATTAGTTGGTAAGCCAGTGTTGAAGTTTAGTAGAGTCTGCTGTCAACCGTGGACCGTTAGCTATGGGCCATTTAAAACCACTTCATCATCGTAGCAATCAATTTCTTCACTCGTAACCCGTAGGGAGGGCGTAGCAAGCTGACGTTGTTGAAACCAATGCGCTGCTTCAACACTCCCTTTTCATTGCTGAAGGCCAAAAATCCATACTTGCCATGAGCTTTGCCAATCCCACTGTTATTTACCCCACCAAAAGGAAGTTCGCTGTGTAGAAAATGAAGTACACAATCGTTGATGACCAGGTTGCCTGAACTGGTCTCCGCCATCACCCGTTTGGCTCGTCCATCGTCCTTGCCAAAAAAGTACAAGGCCAAGGGCTTGGGCTGGGAATGGATCAGTGCTAGGGCATCGTTGAGATGACTGTAAGTAAGAATGGGTAGGATCGGTCCGAAGATCTCCTCCTGGAATACGAGCATGTCTTCGCTAATATTCGAAATCAAAGTAGGTGCCACATACCGAGTTTCTTCGTCCAACTCTCCTCCTGCTTCTACTTGTGCTCCTTTTTGAAGGGCATCCTCCAGTAACTGCCGAATTCGGTCAAAATGTTTGGCATTGATCAAGCGAGCATAGTCCGGACTCTGCATGATTCCTTTACCATTCGGGTCGTAGTAGCGGTTCAGCACTTCACGCGCATGGCCAAGAAAGATTTCCTGCTTGTATTCTGGGACAAGGATGTAATCGGGCGCGATGCAGGTTTGCCCGCAGTTGACAAATTTTCCCCAAATCAATTTTTCTGCAGCATCCTTTAGGTCAGCTGAATCATCTAGAATCACAGGAGACTTACCTCCCAATTCCAAGGTCACCGAACTCAAGTGTTGTGCGGCGGCACGCATCACAATTTTTCCAATCGCTGGGCTTCCCGTAAAGAAAATATGGTCAAAAGGCAATGCCAGAAGTTCTGAAGCCACTTCTTTTTCACCCAAACATACGGCTACCTCATGGGGAGCAAACAAATCACTCACCAGATCCTGAACCAACTGTGCCGTATGGGGTGCATATTCGGAAGGTTTCAGAATGGCAGGACATCCTGCTGCAAGTGCAGAGACCAATGGTCCAATGGCAAGGTTGAAGGGAAAATTCCAAGGAGAAATCAATAGCGCTCTCCCCTTTGGCTCTGCGACCACAAAGGCAGAAGTCCCCAGCATGGGGAGTGGAGTGGGTTGTGGCTGAGGGCGCATCCAATTGGACAAATTTTTCAGGCAATGCTTGATTTCAGAGGTGACCGGAAAGATTTCATTGAGGTCTACTTCTATCGCGGGTTTATTGAAATCCAGCCAAAGGGCTTTATGAATGTCTTCCTGATGCGTAGTGATCCAGTTCATAAGCTTGAGCAAACGCTCCTTTCGCTCGACTAGTGTGGAAGATCTCCAGGCAATGGAGGTGGGCAACTGGCTAGCAAAAAGTTCGGAAGGACTGGGTCGAAGGTCAGAAAGCATGGGATCAAGGGGATAAGGAAAATGTCAGCCATCAAGTTAGCCAATTTTGTAGAAAACTGGATGACCCTTGACGAGTTAGCTTTTCTTGGTGACCGGCACTTCGAAGCGCAATTAGGTAGTTTTGGAACTGTCCTGAATGAGCAGGTTGAGTTGAGCCAGTTCTTTCTCACTAAGATCTCTCCATTTGCCTACGGCGAGATCAAGTTGGATGTGCATGATTCGAATTCGTTTGAGTTGTGTGACCTGGTAGCCCAAGTGCGCACACATGCGACGGATCTGCCGATTTAAGCCTTGGGTAAGGATGATGCGGAATTTAAACCGGTTGATGGCTACCACGGTGCAGGGAGCTGTAACGGTATCCAAGATGGGAACTCCAGCACTCATTTTTTGAACGAAGCTCGGATGGAGGGGCTTGTCCACGGTGACCACATACTCCTTTTCGTGGTTGTTTTTGGAGCGGAGGATTTTATTCACCAGATCTCCCTCACTGGTCAAAAGAATCAGCCCTTCGCTGTCCTTATCCAGTCTGCCTATCGGAAAGATGCGCTCGGGATGTCCAATAAAATCGATGATGTTGTCTTTTTCCCCTAGCGTATCTGTGGTAGAAACGATTCCTACTGGCTTGTTGAAGGCAATGTAAACATGCTCTTGCTTAGGCTTTCCGATCAGTTGGCCATCCACCCGAACCTCATCCTGTGGAAAAACTTGTGTGCCTAACTCTGGGATTTTGCCGTTGATGGTGATTCGTTTTTGTTCCAAAAGTCCATCCGCAGCGCGGCGGGAGCAAAAGCCTACTTCACTGAGGTATTTATTGATCCGAATGGAGGGTTCTTGACTCATGGGCTAGGCTTTCTACACAAACTACTTGGGCATCCAAGTGTTCCGATTTACTTCGAGCTTTTAGTGGCAGTAGCCAACAAGCGATCGTCAACCGCAGGATCTATGGTAGCCAATTGCTTCATGCCTTCTGCCTTCTTCTGATTGAATGCTTGCAGATTGGCTGATGAAATGGGCTCGGATGGAGGAATAACCTCTTCTAACCAATCTTCTTGTTTTCCATTTTTCCAAAAACGGAAACAGAGGTGAGGCCCTGTTGCTAGACCTGTACTCCCCACATAGCCGATGACTTGTCCTTGTCTGACCCGTGTCCCTCTCCTCACCCCGCTTCCGATTTTGGAAAGGTGTAGGTACTGGGTGGTGTAGGTCTCGTTGTGTTTGATTTTCACGTAATTCCCGTTGGCAGAGGAGTAGGTTGCTTCTACGACAGTGCCTTCGCCTACCGAACGGATTTCGGTTCCGGTAGGTGCAGCATAGTCCGTACCCAAATGCGCTTTGTATCGCTTTTGAACTGGATGAAAGCGGTTTAAACTGTAACGCGAACTGATCCGTGTGTATTTAAGGGGATCTCTGAGAAAGGCTTTTTTGAAACTTTTACCCTCCTGATCGAAGAATGTGAGTTGTCCATTTTGTTCAAATGGAATGGCATGCATTTCCACCCCCTTGTGGTTGAAATAGGCGAGATGAATTCCCGAGATGGATACCACCTGTTCCTCAATTACTTTTTCATCAAAGACCACTTTGTACACATCCCCTTTTTGCAGGGCTTGAAAATCTACCGACCAGCCGTAAAGGTCTGCAAACTCATCGATTAACTCAGGCGAGATGCCTTTAGCCACCATGGCATTGTACAAGGAAGTTTCGATGACTCCCCCCACTTCTCTTTTTCGAGTTACCGCTGGCTTTTCCGCTTTGTGGATGGTGGCAGAATCCAGGTTAAACACCACGTATTCGGCGGGGTTGGGTTCGTAGATTAAAAAGTGTGCCTTGGAAGAGTTGGGAGGGGTAATGATGGTAAATTTTTTATCTGCCGCTATTCTGCGTACATCAAAAACTTCAGCAGATTTTTTGGCGATTTCATCAATGATTTGGTAGGGCACATTGAATGGTGTAAGAATGGTAGCAAGGGTTTGATTTTTTGCTACCGTCCCTTCCACGATATTCAGTCCTGTGACATTGATGCCATAGAGAAATTGTTCCTTGGGAGCGGAAAGGCTGTCTGTGTTTGTCTCCTTTTGCCCTGAAAACCAATTGGGAAATAGCCCCAAATCGGTTTGGTATACTCCGATCAGGAGTATAGACAAGAGCAAAGTGATCGAACCAATCCAATTTTTTTTCATCAGCAACTAACCAAGCCCATCAGGACACAATTTTTTTGGGCCTCCAAACAAGCCAAAAGATGGCTTTTTTCCAAAGGAAAAGGGACAAAGTAATCGAAATAGCCTTGAATTTAACGTTTATTGACGTTTTGGATTGAATTAAGCGAATAGTTTCAAGGCAATTTTTTGAGGAATAATTCAAGTTTTTAGATTAACAAGTGAAGAAAAACTGGGTTATAAAGGGGGAATCTTACCAAACCCTTATCGTTCTGTGTAGCATTTAATTTATCTTTGACCTCCCAAAAATTAGGAAATAGTCATGTTAAGAACGCATACCTGTGGCGAACTTCGCCTTCAACACGTCAATCAACAGATCACCTTGGCCGGCTGGGTACAGCGTGTCAGAAACAAAGGAGGCCTGATTTGGGTGGATTTGAGGGACCGCTATGGGCTCACCCAACTGATTTTTGAGGAAGGATCTACCGACAAGGCCTTGTTGGAAAAGGCCGCTCAACTCGGGAGAGAATTTGTAGTTCAAGCTACAGGAAAGGTATTGGAGCGAACTTCCAAGAATGATAAAATGCCTACTGGAGACATTGAAATCAAGGTGGAGGAATTGTCTGTCTTGAATTCGGCAAAGGTGCCTCCTTTTATTATTGAGGACGAGACCGACGGAGGGGACGAACTTCGGATGCGCTACCGTTACCTAGATCTTCGCAGAAATGTAATCCGTGAAAAACTACAGCTCCGTCATCGCATGATGCAGGAAACTCGGAGCTACATGGACAAGCAGCAGTTTATCGAAGTGGAAACACCTGTATTGATTAAATCTACCCCAGAAGGGGCGCGAGATTTTGTAGTGCCGAGCCGTGTCAATCCGGGCGAATTTTATGCCTTACCTCAATCTCCACAGACTTTCAAGCAACTCTTGATGGTGAGTGGATTTGACCGCTACTTTCAGATCGTCAAATGCTTTCGCGACGAGGACTTGCGCGCCGACAGGCAGCCTGAGTTTACCCAAATTGACTGCGAAATGGCCTTTGTCAACCAAGAGGACATTCTCAACACCTTTGAAGGACTGATTAAGCACTTGTTTTTATCCGTCAAAGGGGTGAATCTAGGCCATGTGCCGCACATGACCTATGCCGATGCCATGAAATTCTATGGCAATGACAAGCCAGACTTGCGCTTCGACATGAAATTTGTTGATTTGACTACCCTCGCCAAAGGAACTGGCTTTGCCGTAATCGATCAGGCAGAGATTGTCTTGGGTATCTGTGCCAAAGGGGCAGGAGAATACACGCGCAAGCAATTGGATGAGTTGACGGACTGGGTGAAGCGACCACAAATCGGAGCGAAAGGCTTGATTTATGTGCGCTACCAAGAAGATGGAGTGCTCAAGTCCAGTGTAGACAAATTTTATACGCAAGACCAATTGAAGACCTGGGCTGATGCCTGTGGTGCTGTGCCGGGAGATTTGATGCTAGTACTTAGTGGAGATGAAAAAACCACACGCAAGCAATTGTCTGAACTTCGCTTGAAGATGGGTGAAGACCTAGGGTTGCGCGATCGAACTGTATTTGTGCCACTTTGGGTGGTAGACTTCCCGCTTTTGGAGTGGGATGAGGAATCTCAGCGCTTCCATGCCATGCACCATCCGTTTACTTCACCCAAGCGAGAGGACATTCCTTTGCTGGAGTCAGATCCAGGTTCAGTCCGAGCCAATGCCTATGATTTGGTGATCAACGGAGTAGAAGTGGGCGGTGGATCGATTCGTATCCACGACCGTGCTACCCAGCAATTGATGTTTACCCACCTCGGATTTACAGATGAAGAGGCGCAAAAGCAGTTTGGATTTTTGATGGAAGCCTTTGAATACGGTGCGCCGCCACACGGAGGAATTGCCTTCGGATTCGATCGATTGTGTGCCATTTTTGGAGGCTCAGACTCCATTCGCGATTACATTGCTTTCCCTAAGAATAACTCAGGCAGAGATGTCATGATTGATTCGCCGAGCACCCTTGCCGATGCACAATTGGAAGAGTTGTCTATTCGGGTAGCCCTGAAGAAATAATTTGTCAACGGACCACAGTACAATGTACCAAGTACCCACCGCGGCGGGCAGGCCAGGTACGAAGTATGGATTCTAAACCAAGTAACACAACGACTCGACTGTCGTCAGTGGACGATTGACCGTTGACCTTCTATTTCGTTCCGACGAGGTACGAACGGATTCCCATGACCAGCAAGAGTTGTGCAGTAGCGTAGGTCCCCATGATGAGAATGCCGGCTTCTGGAAAATCTTTATAAAATCGGGCTAAGGCCAAGATCCCATCGGATACTAAAAAAAATAGAGCGCCAATAAGGATTTGCCAAAAGGAGGCGGCATTGGTTTTTTTAAAGCGTGCTCTGGCAGTGGTCACCATCCCTACAATGACCAGAATGTAGGCGATGACTGGGATTTTTAAGCCTCCTAGATTGGGATAGATGAAGTAAAAAACCATCCCAGCAACAATAAAAATAGGAATGTTGTAAAAAAAGGTTCGGATAAAGTACCAGGAGTCCACCCGCCCCTCAGGTTGTTGCGCTAGTCGAAACCCAAAGATGTAACATACATGGGCCATCAAAAATGCGCCCAAACCATAGATGAAGAGGTCAGACCAGAGGAGTAAAATGTCACCTAGCCAGGAAAATAATAGTGCTGCCAAGATGGTTTTGGCCAGAAGGGTAGAGGCAATGGGCTTGCTGGTGAAATAGAAATACAGAATCAAGCCCAGAAGAATTAGGGGTTTGGAATACACGCGCATGGATTCATTTTGCTCAGTTAAGAAGCTTAAATCCACGATGGTAGCAATCAAAAAGAGGTAAAGCCAGATGATGTTTTTGTCTCTCAAGGGAGGGTTGATTTTTTGCTAAAACTAAGGCTAAAATTTAATCCAACACCAATTCCATTGAAATAGGAGCTTTAACTGAAACAATATTTTGCCAAAACATTTTTAGGCAGTTTTTGGTTTTGTTCGGAAATGAGAAAATCGAAAGCGGAAAAAGCAATAAAAATGAAGATTTCTTGACAAAAACCTAAAAAATATTTGGCGGTAGTGTTAACCTTTCGTTAAAAAATGTGAAATTTGGCAAGCAAAATTTAACCTACATTGCTAGTACCCCTTTTAAATCGAGTTTAACTTTGCAAGGATTTTAAATCAAAAACCAACTTTACCAAAAACCAAACTTATGAGGCAAAATTTACTGAAGAATTTGCTGGCCGTATTTCTACTCGTGATGAGTACGGGGCTGGCAATGTCACAGGGAGTTACGACTTCTGGTATCACCGGAACTGTAACTGAAGCCAACGGACAGGCCCTTCCAGGAGCCAACGTGGTCGCTACGCACCTTCCTTCAGGTACTCGCTATGGCGCTGTATCTAACGTAGAAGGTAAATATTCTATTCCAGGGATGCGTATTGGAGGTCCTTACAGACTTTCTGTGTCCTTTATCGGATTTTCTACTCAAGAGGTAGATGGTTTGATTCTTTCCTTAGGTACATTTTCAAATGTAAACGTAACCTTGAAAGAAGATGGCCAGGAGCTTTCTGAAGTGTTGATCACTGCAGATCAAAACAGCCTTTTCTCTAGTGAGCGTACAGGTGCCAACACGGCTATCGACAATAGAGCATTGAACAAGCTTCCAACCATCTCTCGAAGCATCAACGACTTCACTAGATTGTCCCCACAGTCAAATGGTCAGTCTTTTGCAGGTCAAGATTCTCGATTGAACAACATCACTGTCGATGGTTCTTACTTCAACAACTCATTTGGTTTGGGTTCTGGTTCTAACCCAGGTGGTCGTACCGGTGTATCTCCAATCTCTTTGGATGCGATCGAGCAAATCTCTGTAAACGTCGCTCCTTATGACGTAAGACAAGGTAACTTTACTGGTGCGGGTGTAAATACCGTAACTCGTTCAGGTACCAACGAATTTTCAGGATCTGCTTATTATTTCACTAGAAATAACAACAACGTAGGTAAAGAAGCAGGTGAAAATCCTTTCAACCCAGGCGATTTCAGCTACAAGCAGATGGGATTCCGCGTAGGCGGTCCAATCATCAAAGACAAATTGTTTTTCTTCGCTTCTTTTGAAGATGAAGCAGAAGCAAGACCAGGTACCACTTGGACAGCAAATACAGGTTCTCAGCCAATCACTGGTAACGTAACTCGTGTATTGGCTTCTGACCTTGATGGATTGAGCTCTTACTTGAAAAGCAAGTTTGACTACGAAACTGGTCCTTACCAAGGATATGACAACGAAACCTTGGGTAAGAAGTTTTTGATTAAGTTGGACTACAACATCAACGACAAGAACAAGCTGAGCTTGAGATACAACCAATTGGATTCTTCTACTGATGTGTTGATGTCTGGATCTTCTTCTCTAGGTTTCGGTAACCGTAACTTCAGACCTGAAGCTTTGAACTTCCAAAACTCCAACTACAGCATTATGGAGAACATCAAATCTATAGTTGCAGAATTGAACACGCGTATTAATGCCAACATGTCCAATAACTTAATCATTGGATATACTTACCAGGACGAAAGCCGTGGTTACAAGGGTGAATTCTTCCCTATGGTAGACATCTTGAGCGGAGGTGCTACTTACACTTCATTTGGATTTGAGCCTTTCACTCCAAACAACGAATTGCGCTACAAGACTTTCCAAATCCAGGAAAACTTGCAAATCTTCAAGGGTAACCATACCATCACTACTGGTTTCAGCTACGAAAACTACCAGTCTGAAAACGTATTCTTCCCAGGTTCACAGTCGGTATACGTATACAACTCTTTAGGTGACTTCTATAAGGATGCAGATAACTTCCTTGCTAATGGCAACTCCGTTGCTTCAGGTGTAAACTTGAGAAGATTCCAGGTTCGTTGGAACAATATCCCTGGATCTGAGAAGCCAATCCAGCCTTTGGAAGTGAACTATGGTGGTGTCTTCATTCAGGACGAATGGCAGGCTAGAACCAACTTGAAATTGACAGCTGGTTTGAGAGTTGACGTGCCTTTCTTTGAGCAGACTGCACTTAGAAACACAGAAATGGAGACCATGTACTTTAGAAACCCAGCCGGCGCATTTGTAAACTTTAGAACGGATGCCCTTCCTGAAGCCAACCTATTGTGGTCTCCACGTGTAGGTTTCAACTGGGATGTATTCAACAACCAGAAGACTCAAATCAGAGGTGGTTCTGGGGTATTCACGGGACGTCCTGCTTACGTATGGATCTCCAACCAAGTGGGTAACAACGGTATCCTAACTGGTTTTGCGCAGTTGGACAACACCACAGCTCGACCATTCAATCCTGATCCTAATAAGTACAAGCCTACAGAAGTATCGGGTACACCAGCATCTTCTTACGAGCTTGCCTTGACTGAGACGAACTTCAAGTTTCCTCAGGTATGGAGAACCAACATCGCAGTAGATCAGCAGTTGCCTAAAGGAATTATTGCAACGGGTGAATTTATTTACAACCAGGATGTAAATGGGGTGGCGTATTACAACGCAAACTTGCCAGTCCCATTCTCCCAGTTTAGTGGAAATGACAACCGTGCGAGATGGAATGCGCCTTCTAACCCCAACCGTATCAATGCCAAGGTTCCAAATGCAGTAACCTTGTCTAACCAGGCGGTAGGTTACTCATGGGTAGCTTCCTTCTCTTTGGAAAGACCATTCACAAACGGTCTATTCTTGAAAGCTGCGTATAGCTACGGTGAATCTAAAAACACAGTGGATCCAGGATCTATTGCTGCTGGTACTTGGTTTGGTAACCCAATAACTCGTGATCCAAACAACCCAGGTTTAGGAATGTCTTCCAACTTTATGGGACATAGAGTTTTCGCTACGGCATCCTACTCTAAGGACTTCTTTAAGTTTGGAAATACTTCAGTATCAATCTTCTGGGAAGGTAGAACAATCGGTAACGCGAGTTACGTGGTTGGTGGTGACTTGAACAATGACGGGGGTACTTCAAACGATTTGATCTACATCCCTGCGACTAAGGCAGAAATGAATTTCCAAGCTTTTACGGCAAGTGGTAAGACCTTTACTGCTGCAGAGCAAGCAGATGCATGGGAAGCTTACATCCTTCAGGACAAGTACTTGAGTGCTAACCGTGGTGGATATGCTCAAAGAGGTGCCGTGATCATGCCAATGGTATACCGCGCTGACCTTTCTTTTGCACAGCAGTTGTTTACCAACATCTCAGGCAAGAAAAATACTTTGGAATTCCGTGTGGATATTTTGAACGTAGGTAACTTGCTTGATTCGGACTACGGTGTAGGCAAGACCTTCAACTCTACTCAGCCAATAGTTGTTCCTTCTGCTGCTCAAGGTGGTGTTGCTAGTGCAGACGGCAGACCTCAGTACAGAATGAGAAACTTTGGTACAAGCTTGATTACTGAAACGTACAGAGCCACCGCTGGTGTAGCTGACGTTTGGAGAATGCAGTTTGGTTTGAGATACATCTTCAACTAAGCCTGATTTCGAACAACATGAAAGCGCCTCGAATTTCGGGGCGCTTTTTTTGTATATAAAATGCATTTGGATGGGTATCAAACCTTTCGTAACTTCCTTTAGAACCGATATCCCTCTTATTTCCCATTGATGGTAAGCATTTGCCATCCCTATTTTTTCTTAAGAATTCAGTAAAATCTGTGGTATATTTGCCACACGGCATTAAGTAGATCTCCAAGTACAGAGTAGCTCATGTTATACTTCAAGCAATTTATACACGCTCACAGCAGCGAGTGGGTCGTTTTCATCCACGGCGCAGGGGGAAGCTCCGCGGTATGGCATAAGCAGTTACGAGACTTTCAAAAAGAGTACAACCTGCTTCTCATCGACCTTAGGGGCCATGGTAAATCCGCAGAAATGCCACAGGCCATTTGGGAGAAGCAGTATACCTTTGAGGCGGTGACAAGAGACATCATTGAGGTGTTGGATCATCTTAAACTTCCTCCAGCACATTTTATGGGAGTTTCTTTGGGGACCATTTTAGCAAGACAATTAGCTGAAATGGAACCGAAGCGCGTAAAATCCTTGGTAATGGCTGGGGCCGTTACCCGATTGAATAACCAGAGTAGGCTGTTGGTTTTTCTTGGGAATACCTTCAAACGAGTGATTCCTTACATGTGGCTCTACCGACTTTTTGCCTTCGTGATTATGCCTAGGAGACAGCATGCAGAATCACGGAACCTTTTTATCAATGAAGCACAGAAACTGTGTCAAAAGGAGTTTATCCGTTGGTTTAAATTGACCAAAGACATCAACCCGCTTTTGAATTATTTCAAGGAAAAAGACTTAGAAATTCCTACACTTTATGTGATGGGGGATCAGGATGTAATGTTTCTTGAACCAGTCAAATATTTGATTCGGTCACATAAAAAATCCCTTCTTGAAGTCTTGAACCAATGTGGCCACGTGGTCAATGTCGAAAAACCAGAGGAGTTCAATCAACTTGCTCTTGCTTTTATTAAAAACCAACAGTAACTGCCCAATTTTGCGATGAAAAAACAAACCAAAATCTTTCTAGTTCTTGGCATTTTCATGCTGCTTGCTCTAGCCTACTTTTATCCAAGAATGGGAACTCAACCTGAAGCTGGCGCGCCAGCACCTGGTGGTCCTGCAGGAGGAGGTGAGCCGTTGGCAGTCAATGTGATCAAACTTAAAATGGAGACCTTAAACAATCAGTTGCAGGTTTCTGGAACCATTTTACCCAATGAATCGGTAGACATCAAGCCTGAAATCAGTGGCTTGGTGACCAAGGTGAACTTTAAGGAAGGACAGTATGTCACCAAAGGCACCCCACTTTTATACCTCAATGACAACGAACTCCAAGCACAATACCAGCGCTTGCAGTATACCCAAAAGTTGTTTCAAACCCAGGAGTCTAGACAAAAGCAGCTTTTAGCCAGAGAAGCGATTAGCCAAGAAGAATACGATATTGTGCTCAATCAATACAATACCGCCCTTTCTGACATCAAGTTGGTGCAGGCTCAATTGGAAAAAACAGTGATTCGTGCCCCCTTCAATGGGAGATTAGGCCTTCGGCAAGTTTCCGAAGGAGCTGTAATCAATGCGTCCAATATTATTGTTAGTATAGTCAACATTGATCCCATCAAATTGGAGTTTTCCATTCCAGAACGGTATGCGGGAATGGTTACCGAAGGCTCTCCAATATTTTTCAGTAGTGAATCTTCTAAAGAAGAAGTAGAGGGCAAGGTGTATGCCTATGAACCTCAAGTGGATGCTGCCACCCGTACCATCAAATTGCGAGCTCAAAGCCCCAATAAAAGTGGAAAGTACCTCCCGGGGATGTTTGTGAAGATTCGATTTGTATTGGAGGTTAAAGAAGATGCACTACTGGTTCCTGCTGAAGCAGTCATTCCTGAATTGTCCGGATACAAGGTATTCGTCGTTGGAGCTGATGGAAAAGCTGAGCAGCGTAAGATTGAGATTGGTACGCGAACAGACACGCAAGTGCAGGTGCTTTCAGGATTGGCTGAAGGAGATTTGGTGCTCACCACAGGGGTGATGCAAGTACGTCAAGGAATGCCGATCAACCCCACACCAGTCAATTAAGCGGTTCTATGTCTAGTCTTTCAAGTATCAGTATCAAGCGGCCAGTATTGGCCATCGTGATGTCTCTGGTCATCCTGCTTTTTGGTGGGATAGGCATTTCGCTTTTGGGGGTGCGGGAATACCCCTCCGTAGATCCTCCGGTCATCAATGTGAGTACCTCCTATGTGGGTGCCAATGCAGATGTAATTTTAGCCCAAATCACCGAGCCTCTTGAGGAGCAAATTAATGGTATTCAAGGAATCAAATCCCTGACCTCCACCAGCGCGGATGGTAGAAGCAATATCACCGTTGAATTTGAGGTAGGAGCAGACTTAGAAGCTGCTGCCAACGATGTGCGTGACAAGGTTTCTGGTGCGCAACGTAGCCTACCCCCGGATGCTGATCCTCCCGTAGTATCTAAGGCTGATGCCGATTCACAGCCTATCGTTGGGGTCAATGTGAAAAGTGATCAGCGGGACTTGCTTGAACTTACTGAAATTGCCGATAACGTATTCAAAGAGCGCCTTCAAACTATCCCTGGAGTGAGTAGGGTTCAGATTTGGGGAGAAAAGGAGTATGCCATACGATTGCGTATGGATCCGCTGAAAATGGCTTCCTATGGAATTACCCCTATGGACGTACTCAGTAAAATTCAAACAGAAAATGTGGAACTCCCTTCGGGTAGAATCGAAGGACAAAACATTGAGTTGTCTGTTCGAACCAAAAGCCGCTTGAGTTCTCCCCAGGAGTTTGACCAACTGATCATTAAGGAAAGTGAAACCAACATTGTTCGCTTTCAGGATATCGGTACGGCAGAGCTATCCGCCTTAAATGAAAAAACCTTGCTTCGTAGAGATGGAATACCCATGGTTGCGGTGGTTTTGGTCCCTCTCCCTGGATCCAACAACATTGAAATTGCGGATGAGTTTTACAAGCGTTTGGAGTTTATCAAAAAGGATTTGCCCGCAGATGTTGGGGTAGAAGTAGGCTTTGATGGGACGGAATACATTCGCCAGTCGATTTCCGAGGTGGAAGAGACGATCATTACCGCCTTTATCCTCGTAGTAGCTATTATCTTCCTCTTTTTGAGAGATTGGCGCACTACCTTTATTCCGGTAGTGACGATTCCTATCTCGCTCATCGGGGTATTTTTTATCATGTATTTGATGGACTTTTCCATCAATGTCCTTACGCTCCTAGGTATTGTGCTCTCGATTGGCTTGGTGGTAGATGACGCCATTGTAGTCTTAGAGAATATCTATGCCCGGATAGAAAAAGGGGAGAAACCCATGGAGGCTGCAGCCAAAGGATCTGAAGAGATTTTCTTTGCTGTAATTGCGACTACCATCGCCCTTGCGGCTGTATTTTTGCCAGTAATTTTCTTGACAGGCACCACGGGAAGATTGTTTCGTGAGTTTGGAATTGTAGTGGCGGGATCAGTTTTGATTTCTGCATTTGTAGCGCTTACGATGACGCCCATGCTGAGTGCACGCATGCTGAAAAACCGGGAAAAGCAGAATGCTTTTTATCGATTTACTGAACCCTTCTTTGTCAAATTGAACCTGTTCTACGAACGGACACTGACCCAATTCATGAAGATAAAATGGGTTTCTTTTCCCATCATCGGAGTCATGGGCCTAGGGATTTATTGGTTGTTTTCTAACCTGCAAACCGAGTTGGTTCCTATGGAGGATCGATCCGAATTGCGAATCAACATGACCGGCCCAGAGGGAGCCACCTTCTCATTTATGGATCAGGTCATCACCGACTTGAATTCAAAGCTTCAGAAAGAAATTCCTGCGACGGAACTAGCTAGCATTACTAGTATGACCTCACCAGGATGGGGTACAGCAAATACCAACTCGGGATTTATTCGTCTCTTTTTGACAGATGCTTCTGAGCGTCCCCGTACCCAGCAGGAGATTTTTACGCAAGTCAATGCCTCGCTAAAAGGGGTGACTGCAGTACGTGCTTTTGCGCAGCAGCCCGCCTCCATTGGCGATCGTCGTGGAGGTCTTCCCGTTCAGTATGTCATTCAAGCGCCTACACTGGAAAAGCTCAAGGAAGTAATTCCACCCTTTTTGGAGAAGGCTTCCCAGAATCCAGCCTTTATTTTTACGGACATCAACCTGAAGTTTACCAAACCCGAATTGGAAATTGAGATAGATCGGGAGCGGGCAAGAAACATGGGGGTATCGGTACAGGAAATTGCCCGTACCCTGCAACTTTCCTACTCAGGACAGCGCTTTGCCTACTTCATTCGGGGAGGGAAGCAGTACCAGGTGATTGGAGAGATGCAGCTTCAAGACCGAAATGAACCGGTCAATTTGAGAATGCTTTACGTGAGAGGGGACAACGGGCAGCTCATTCAATTGGACAACTTGGTGCGTGTAGTGGAGAAAAGTACGCCTCCACAGCTGTATCGATTCAATAGATTTGTGAGTGCCACCATTTCCGCAAACTTAGCAGATGGCGTGACCATAGGTGCCGGTTTGGATGAAATGGACAAAATTGCTGCGGAAGTCTTGGATGATTCCTATTCCACGGATGTGACTGGACCTTCCAAAGAATTTAGAGAGAGCTCCAACAGCTTGTTGTTTGCCTTTATTTTTGCCTTGGTCTTAATCTACTTGGTGCTTTCTGCACAGTTTGAAAGTTTTGCCGATCCTTTGACCATCATGTTTACGGTACCATTGGCCATTTTTGGTGCTTTGGCTACGTTGTGGGCATTTGACTTTACCTTGAATATCTTCAGTCAGATCGGCATCATTATGCTCATTGGTCTGGTAACCAAAAACGGCATTTTGATTGTTGAATTTGCCAATCAACGAAAAGAGGAAGGAATGAATGTGGATGAGGCGATTTTTGGAGCAGCCATATCTCGACTGCGACCGATTTTGATGACCAGTTTATCCACCATTTTGGGAATCTTACCGATCGCCTTGGCCCTTGGGGCAGGTGCAGAAAGTAGAGTGCCGATGGGAGCTGCTGTGATTGGAGGGCTAGCCTTTTCTACCGTATTGACCCTATTCATTATCCCAGCCGTGTATACCTACCTTACTTCTAAAAAAGAAGTTTTAGCAAAAACCGCATGAAAAAAGGAACACTTTTGCTCCTAGCCATCCTGTGCATGACTGGGGTTTGGGCTCAAGCTCAGGAAACACTTGACCTGGAAAAAGCACTTCAATTGGGCTTGGAAAATAACCTCCAAGTGAAAATCGGGGTTGAAAACCGGAATCTTAGAGAGCTGGATACCAAAGTAGCCGCAGGAAACCTGTTTATGCCTACTCTGAATGCCAACTACCTTCGTACGTTCTCTACGGAGGATGTGACGCAGACTTTTGTGAGTGATCCCAATAACCCGCGTGAGATCGATGCCGCCAAATCCAGAAACAAAGCCTACAGTGTGGTTGGAATATATGGATTTCGCCCTGAGTCCTTCGTGACTATACGTCGATTAGGGATGTTGGAGGAAATCAGTGATCTGGATGCAAAGGTCATTGTAGAGAATACTGTAGCTGGAATTTCTACTGCCTATTACCGTTTGATTTTGGAATTGCAACGGTACAAAGTACTTCAACAAACCTTGCAATTGAGTAAGGCACGATTGGAGATTGCCAAAGCACAGTACGATTTGGGTGGGGCTGGAAAAAGAGACTTTCTTGCTGCTCAAGTAGACTACAATGGGGATTCCAGCTTGTTGATGACGCAAATTCAAGTGATTCAAAATGCCCGGGTCAACCTGAATGAGTTGCTCGCCTCGGATCCAGATACGGATTATTCAATCCAGGACAGTACCATAACTATAGGAGAAACTTTATCCCTTGAGGCCCTTTATGAAAGTGCTTTCCTGGAAAATAAGCTTTTATTGGTCAATCAACGCCGTAATAACGAGGCATTTCTCCGCCTTAAAGAACTGCAAGCCTCCAGACTTCCTGGAATCAACTTGAATTCAAGTTATACGAATTCAGTATTCAATTCCGATGCTGGCTTTTTGATCCAAAATGAACGACAAGGGCTCAATTATGGAGGAACCATCACCTTCAATCTATTTAGTGGGCTCTCCCTCAATCGACGGATTCAAGGCGCTAAGGTGAATCAACGCATTCAGGATTACTCTTTGGAGCAGTATGAAATTCAGTTGAAGTCGGATATCCAACGAGCCTACAATACTTACGATACCAACTTAGGTTTACTTTCCATTGAGCAAACCAACTACCAAGTAGCCAAAGAAAACTCAGAAATAGCACTGGAACGTTTCCGCTTGGGGATTGCCTCTTACCTTGAATTTAGAGATGCTCAGGTCAACCTCCTTTCCGCAGAAAATAGACTGATCACCTCTATTTTTCAGATCAAACAGCAGGAGATCGAATTGCTCCGCTTGTCTGGTAAGATATTCTTCACCAATAGCATGGAGGACTTTGAGGGTCCTACAGATTAAATAATAAGGAGGTTTAGACCTCCTTATTATTTTTAACAAGAATCACAGAATTTAATTTGGCATAGCCTTTGCCAATGTTACCCAAACTAAGCGGAGTTAAGCTCCACTAGAATGGAAAAAAAGAAAGGAATACTACTTGCTGTTGTAGTAGTGATTTTTTTAGGAATAGGCGCCCTAGGCTACCTGAATAATTGGTTTTTCAAGTCCTCACAACCAGAATTTATCCTCGACAAAGAAGGGATTCTAGCTCGCGGAACCCTCCGTGTGGCTGTAGATAACAATTCCAGCAGCTACTACATCTATCGAGGAAGAAGGATGGGCTATGAATACGAACTTCTTTTGGATTTAGGTGAGCGGTTAGGTGTTCAGGTAGAATTTGTAGTGGCTGCAGACATTGACGATGCTTTTGCTCAGTTGGAAGATGGCCGGGTAGATTTGATCGCGATGAACTTGCAGCAAAATGCCGATGCCAAAACCGAGGTTTCTTATACGGAAGCGATTGGTTCAATGAGTACAGTCCTTGTGGGAAGAGAAAAATTGAGCTCTTGGGACAGCTTGGGAAAAGATACAGTAGTGGTGCGTAAAGGGGCGGTGTACACCAGCCAACTCACACGGTTGAAGGATTCATTGGACCTCGATTTCAGCATTGTGGAGGTTCCAGACCACGAAGAGATTCTACTGGATCGACTAGTGGAAAAGGAAGTAAATTGGACAATAGCTGAAAAGACGGTAGCGCAAACCAATGCAACTTACTACGATGAACTTCAATTGGGTTTAGACCTGTCCCAAGAAGAGCCTGTCTCCTGGGCCCTGCGAAATACTTCCACCGGTTTACTTCAAGAAGTCAATGCTTGGATATTGGAGAAAAAGAAACGGTTTATTCCTGACTTGTATACCAAGTATTTTCTAAACTCAAAAAATCAACATTTTCGAACGACCAGTGCATATTCTTCACTTGGAGGCAATCGAATTTCAGTTTACGATGAATTGATTCAAGAAAATGCAAAATCCTTGGGTTGGGATTGGCGCCTCCTTGCAGCTGTGGTCTATAAGGAATCTGCCTTTGATACCACTGCGCTCTCCTATGCGGGTGCACAAGGCTTGTTGCAGTTGATGCCCGTGACGCTAGAGCGATTTGGGGTAACTAACCCCAATGATCCAGTAGAGTCACTTCGAGGTGGAGTGAAATACCTGCAGTACTTGGATAAGTTTTGGATGGAACGGGTTCCTGAAACCAACGAGCGGATCAAATTTATTCTCGCTTCCTACAACATTGGTCAAGGACATGTGGAAGATGCCTGGAGATTGACCTTGAAGTATCGAAAAAATACCCAGAGCTGGCAGGAGGTGTCTAACTTTCTGAACCTAAAAAGTGATCCAAAATATTATCGCGATCCTGTGGTGAAAAGCGGGTATGCCAAAGGGCACATCGCTGTGAACTATGTCCGTGATGTGCTAGGCTTATTTCAATCCTACAAGGACTTAGTAGACCCTTAAGGAATCAATGGAGTTCAAATAGTCCCTCAATTTCTACAGGAATATTGTCTGGTAAGGATCCCATGCCTACTGCAGATCGTACCCCAATACCCATTTCTTGCCCCCATACTGCCGCAAAAAGTTCGCTGCAGCCATTCATGACGTAGGGGTGTCGCTCGAAGGAGGGAACGCAATTGACCATGCCAAGGACCTTGATGACCCGCTTTACTCTATCCAAGGAGCCCAGTGAGGATTTGATGGTGGCCAGCATGGCAAGTCCTACTTGTCGTGCAGCAAGCTTTCCTTGTTCGATATCCAGGTCTTCCCCAATTCTTCCAATAATCAGACTACCATCGGTTTTTACCGTTCCATGGCCGGATAAGTAGAGAAAATTACCCACCACTAGGCTTGGGGTATATACGCCCAAAGGCTTGGGTGCTGGCGGAAGAATCAAGCCAAGTTTTTCAAAATTCTGTTCAGGACTTTGCATAGGACTTAAGGATTGGGTTTGTAGGTCAACGGATCTTTTTCGGGAATGGAAGGAAATTAAATGTAGTATTTTTCTCTGGTTTGGAGACAGTAGAAGTTCCGTTAAAGAACTTTAAGCATTAAATCCAAAAGTAATACTCCTCCTAATCCCGCTACTGCTACAATGGTCTCCATCAGTGTCCAAGATTTCAGGGTATCCTTGATACTGAGGTTAAAGTATTCTTTACACATCCAGAAGCCCCCATCGTTGAAGTGGGAAAAAACCAAACTTCCAGCGCCAATGGAAAGCACCAGCAAATTGGGATCTACGTCAAGTGTGGGTACTAATGGTGCAAGGATACCAGCCGTGGTCAATCCGGCAACGGTGGCCGAACCCACCGCAATACGAATCACTGCAGTAATCAACCAGGCTAAAATTAGGGGGTGCATGTCCCAAGATTGAATCCCTTCGGCTAGGGCCAAGCTTACTCCTGAATCTGTAAAAATCTGCTTCAATGCCCCTGCTCCTGCCACAATTAATAGGATCATGGAAATGTCCTTGGTTGCTATTGTGTAAATATCCATCAGCTGTACCATGGTCTGCTTTCTTCGAAGACCTAAGGAATAAGTAGCATAGGCTACTGAAACCAACATGACGACACTAGGGTTGGCAAGAAAATCAAGCAGAGGTCTCTGAGGGTCTTCTGGGGCAACGGACAAGGATAAAACGGTCGTCGCTACAAGAAGTACTACAGGAAGTAAGGCAGTAAACACGCTATTCCCGATACTCGGAAGCTCGGATTCGGGCTTAGGCTCTGCTTGAAAAGTTTTCAGGGGTTGTGAGGAAATGCCTTTGAGAAAAGGAGCGAGTAAAGGGCCTGCTAGGATAATGGTAGGAATTGCAACAATCCCTCCGTAGAGTAGGGTGAGACCCATGTTGGCACCAAACTGTCCTACCAAAGCTGCTGGTGAGGGATGAGGAGGAAGAAAGCCGTGGGTAACCGATAAGGCTGCGAGTAAGGGTATTCCAACATATACTGCAGGCAATTTGTATTGATAGGAAAGGGTGAAAGCGAGCGGAACGAGTAATACAAACCCTACATTGTAGAATAAGGGAATCCCTACCACCAAGCCAGTTAATGCCATGGCCCAGGTAATGTATTTTTCGCCAAAAACCCCCATCAAGAAACCAGCAATTCGCTGTGCAGCCCCACTTTCTGCTACTAATTTGCCGAGCATGGCTCCCGTTACAATCACAATGACTAAGTCTCCCAAAAGTGTGCCCATCCCTTTTTGAATGGAACTGGCTACCTGGTCTGCTGGTAGTCCCAATAGAAAGCCAGCTGCGATGGCAGAAATGAGAAAGGATAAAAAAGGATTGAGCTTGGCCCAGACGATCAATAAGACCAACAAGGCAATGGTAAGCAAAACAAAGAGTAAGGTCATGGGTTTATTGAGGCTGCTCGTCTTTGAAAGTTAGGGAAATCTTCGAAAATCTGGCTGATCCCTTTTCAAAATATTGACCAACCTTGGGCATCATTTTTTTCTACGAAGTGGGAGCAAAGTTGCCTCCCGGTAGCTCCCAATCGTAAACTCAGCATCAACTAGTTCAGACCACTTTAGCCTCCTTTTAGCCCAAGGGTATACGGCTAGTACTCCAGGAATAGGATGGCCTGGTGCAGCTTTACCTCTGCTTACTACCCTCAAGTCCTCAACTCGGTCCAGCAAGAGACTGTCAGCAGAGATTCGAAGATCTAGCTCCTCTTGGCCAAGAATCGGATTTGCTGACACCTTAAAGTGACTGTAGAGTTGAAATAGGATTTCCGTCCCGTCCACATCCTGAAAGTTAGCATCGTGGTTGGCCCCGCGCTGCTCAATAAATTCCAAGTTCAGGTTTCCTCCTGCTGGGGTTGGCCCAAGGAGCTGAAGTCCTCGAAATCCACCGTTGGCAAGGTCTTCAAAAGGAAAAGTTCCAGAAGTAGGTGTAAGCAAGCCGGGAAGGCCAAAATAGCTAAATCGAACCAACTTGTGCCAACTTCCTGCTTGATACTTGAACGTGCCTAGGCTAGAGGTATTGAGTGCAAGGTCATGCCCTTGAAAGTCCAAAATTCCCTGCACCATGGTTAGGCTTCGGTAGATACTAAGATCGGCACCTAAGGATACCTTCCCCGTAGGTTTGTGGAGGATTAGGGAGCCTACCAGCAAGGTTTGGGCATGCAGAGATTGGTCCTCCTCCCCGCTGAGGGTAAGTTGGGTAGGTGCAAGTTGAAAGCCGCCCTGCCCCATTTGGAGCAGATTGCCCTGAAGTACAAGGTTGGCGGGAAGAATAAGATCTGCGTTCCCATCCACTACCAGATGCCGGACTTGGTTGGGCTTGGCCGATGCGGAAAAGCTACTCGAAAGGAAGTTCATCGGGCTTTGATTGCTTCTGAATATCAAGGTCCCGTCTAGAATGAAGTTGGCTGTTTCAATCTTTGCATCTTGCCCTTCCAAAAGGAGCGTAGCGTCCCGCTGCAGGTCAAAGAGTAAGGCTGGGTTAGATCCAGTTCGATGGATTACTTGTGCGCTACATGCCGAACGAAAGCTAGCTCCAGCCTCCACCGTAACAGTTCCAAATGGCCCAGATCCATAAATGGAGTTTTCGGTATTGAAGGATAGGGTATAGCAGGGAGAGGAGCTGCTCGAAGGATCATTTTTTTGGTAGAGAGTTCCCGAGCGCACTCGAAAGGATAGGGCCTTGAAGGGAGCTTGCAGTGTCAATTCTTGACCAGGGCCTGGATCAAAAATCACCCCAAAGCGACTTTGAGTGGTTTGGGCACTCCAACTGGTTTTGTCCACAATGACTCGACTCTGCCCTTTGAATGTCAGGGTACTATTTGGAGAATTTCCAATCCAATTTTGACTATTCCAAGCACCTCGAGGCTGTCCCGGAGCTGGGCCAGAAAAGGCTGCCAAGACTCCGTACACATCCAAATTGAAATTGTTTAGGTTTAGTTTTTGGCCTGCTCCAGCACCAGCGTGGAGGTAGAGATTTTTTACGGATTCGGGACTGAGAAGCCTCAAGGTATGCCCTTGGTCGATGTAAATATCTGATGTGCTACCTGGCTTTTGATTGGCGTTTCCCCAAGTGCTGCCATTCCAAATTAGCCAAGTTGAAGCTTGGTTAAAATCTCCGGATGCACGGGTTTTGAAAGCTCCGATTTCTTGACTCAAACCCGGAATTAGGAAGGAAAGTAGAGATACAACTGCCAGGAATAACCTGTATATTGTACGCTGAAAATGGATTAGGAAATGCGGAGGATGACGAAGAAAAATATCCATGGTAAAGTAGTTTAAAAAGTAGATCAAGTTAAAAAATGATGGCTAAATACAAACTAGGTTTCCTTCTAATTCTTTTGACCTTCGTCAGCTTCATTCCTGCTAAAGCACAACTTTGGGAGGTAAGTTTGCTGACAGCAGATCCTGGAACGGAGCTTTATTCTTCCTTTGGGCACAGTGCCATTCGCCTTCGAGAAGTCAGTTCTGAAGGTGGAAAAGATCTCGTCTTCAACTTCGGTACCTTTGACTTTGACACGCCTAATTTCTACGGAAAATTTGCAACAGGTAAACTCAACTACATGTTGAGCATGACTACTTACGATCGCTTTATTATCGAATACGATTATTACAAGCGGGGGCTTCGCGAACAAGTGCTGGACTTGAATGAGGAGCAGAAAGACTTCCTGCTTCAGCACATGGATGCCCAATACGATCCTGCTAGGAGGTATTACAAGTATGATTTTTTCTTCAACAACTGTGCTACCAAAATCCGCGATGCTTTTGAAATCTCTATGGGAGATCAGCTGGTGTGGAATGATTCTACTGCTGGAGAAGAGAAGACCTTTCGAAACCTGCTCGATGAATTCTTAGCTCCCCTCCCTTGGGCAGATTTCGGTATTGATTTGGCCTTGGGAGCAGTTATTGATCGCCCAGCGACCCCACGTGAAAAGCAGTTTTTGCCTACCTACATGGAACAGGCATTTGCAAATGCGACCATTGTTGAAAATGGTGTAGCACGTCCCTTGGTTAAAGAAAGCCGTGTGCTTTTGGAATATCCGAAGGAGGAGAGCCAGCCTTCCCTAGTTAATCCTTTTGTGATATTCTGGCTCCTTACCTTGATTTTTGTAGGCTTGACCTTCTACGGTTTCAAAAAAGGCAAACTGATGAAGGGCTTGGATTTGGTGCTTTTTGGCATTCTTGGAACCCTCGGTTTGGTGGTAGCATTCCTTTGGTTTTTTACAGATCATACCGCGACGCTATGGAATTGGAATCTCCTTTGGGCATTCCCTGGGCACTTGGTTTTGGTGTGGGGATTATTTGCTCGTCCAAAGGCCACTTGGCTTTCTCCCTACCTTCTTTTTGTGATGGTAGCGACAGTGATAGTTCTTTTACTGTGGATGTTTGGGATGCAATCCTTCTCTCCTGCATTAATTCCAATCCTCTTGCTTATCCTGTTGCGTGCGAATTTTCTGTTCTACAACCGGAAAAATGCCTGAGTTCCCTCGAACTAGTTTGACCGCGAACTAAACCTTTTAACCCTAAATCGGTGTTGGAGATACGCTATGGAATTTAAACTTACCTCAGATTATCAGCCAACAGGAGATCAGCCACAGGCCATTGAGCAGCTGGTGTCGGGCTTGCAAGCAGGCGATACGGCGCAGGTGCTGCTGGGTGTAACTGGATCGGGAAAAACGTTTACCATTGCGAATGTCATTCAACAAACCCAGCGTCCTACGCTCGTCCTGAGTCACAACAAAACCTTGGCGGCGCAACTCTATGGGGAGTTTAAGCAGTTTTTTCCCGAGAATGCAGTCGAATACTTTATTTCCTACTACGACTATTACCAGCCCGAAGCCTTTATTCCTAGTTCGGGCACCTATATTGAAAAAGACCTCAGCATCAATGAGGAAATCGAGAAACTTCGTTTGAGTGCCACTTCTGCCCTCCTTTCTGGAAGAAGGGATGTCATCGTGGTGGCTTCGGTATCCTGCATTTACGGCATTGGCAATCCGGAGGAGTTTGGCAAAAATGTCTTGCGTCTTCAAGAAGGAGATCGGATACCTAGAAACCAGCTCCTATTCAAGTTGGTAGACATCCTATACAGCCGCACCCAACAAGACTTGAGTCGAGGCACTTTCCGGGTCAAGGGAGACACGGTCGATGTCTATGTGGCCTATGCAGACTTTGCCTACCGCATTGTTTTTTGGGGAGATGAAATTGAGGCAATCCAGCGGATTGAACCCAGTACGGGGAAGAAACTTTCGGACGAGAAGATCATTTCTATTTTTCCTGCCAATCTATTCGTTACTGGCAGAGATACCATCGACACGGCCATTCATGAAATCCAGGATGACTTGATGGCGCAGTTGACCTTTTTCGAAAAAGAGGGCAAATTTTTGGAAGCCAAAAGGTTGCAGGAGCGGACCGAATTTGACTTGGAGATGATCCGGGAATTGGGCTATTGCTCGGGGGTGGAAAACTACTCCCGCTATTTTGACCGAAGAAAGCCGGGTACACGACCATTCTGTTTGCTGGACTATTTTCCGGAGGATTACCTGCTCGTGATCGATGAAAGTCACGTGACGGTGCCTCAGGTAAGGGCCATGTGGGGAGGTGACCGATCTCGAAAAGTCAATTTGGTCGACTATGGCTTTCGCTTGCCTTCGGCTTTGGACAATAGACCCCTCAAATTCGAGGAGTTTGAGCAGCTGATCAACCAGATTGTCTATGTCTCGGCTACTCCCGCAGACTATGAATTGAACCTGACCGAAGGGGTAGTGGTGGAACAGATTATCCGTCCAACGGGACTTTTGGATCCTACCATTGAAGTGCGGCCGAGTTTGAATCAACTCGATGACCTACTGGAAGAGATCGACCAAACGATCAAGAAAGATGCGCGTGTCCTAGTCACGACGCTGACCAAGCGTATGGCGGAGGAACTTCAAAAGTATTTGGAGCGGGCAGGCATCAAGTCTCGCTACATCCACTCGGAGGTAAAAACCTTGGATCGTGTGGAAATCTTGCGGGAACTTCGCTTGGGGATTTTTGATGTCTTGGTAGGAGTCAATTTGCTTCGGGAGGGGTTGGATTTACCAGAAGTGGCCTTGGTTGCTATCTTAGATGCCGACAAAGAAGGATTCTTGAGAAATGAGCGCTCTTTGGTGCAGACCATCGGCCGGGCCGCCCGAAATTCGGAAGGTAGAGTGATTATGTATGCAGATCAGGTTACCCATTCCATGCAGGCGGCTATAGACGAAACCAAGCGCCGACGAGCACTTCAGATTGCCTATAACCTCGAACACGACATTACTCCTACCACCGTCATCAAGTCCCGAGACAAGATCATGGGACAAACCAAGGTGGCCGATTCCAAGAAGAACCCAAAAATGTATGCCGAGCCTATGCCAGGAGAGACTTTCTTGGTGGCAGACCCGGTGGTACAGTACCTCAGCAAGGATAAATTGGAAAAGCTAATTCAGCAAACTCAAAAAGGAATGGAAAAAGCGGCCAAGGAATTGAACTTCATGGACGCTGCGCGGTTGAGAGATGAATGGATGGCACAAAAGAAAAGACTGGAAGAACTGAACCGAGGAATTTAACCGATTCGACCCAAGCAGCATGACCCTTCAGGAAGTAAAAGAATTGGCAGCAAAGGGCGAAGGACTCCAAATTGAATTCAAAAAAAAGGCAGCCTTCCCCGAGAAGATTGTTCGCGAAGTCATTGCCTTGGCCAATACCCAAGGAGGTACCTTGTTGATTGGGGTGGACGATGACGGCACAGTAAGTGGGCAGCGGTTTATTGAGGAGGAGATTTTTGTGATGGAAAAAGCCATCCGGGAACTCATTTTCCCCGCGCTAGTGGTGGAGGTGTCGACCGTCAAACTTTCTGAGAAAAAAGGGGTGGCGGTATTCCGAATACCACATAGCCCCAATCGCCCCCATTATTTGCTGATTCAGGACAAGAAGTACTCCTATATCCGGGTGCAGGACCATACCGTGCAGGCTAGCCGGGAGGTGTGGGAGGTGCTGCGCAAAAGCAGGGTGCCTCGAGATACTGTCTTTACCTATGGAAAAAAGGAAGAGGTGTTGATGAAATTTTTAGCGGAGCGAGAAAAAATCACCCTCAAGGAGTATGCGAAGGTGGCCAGCATCCCCATTTTTATGGCATCCAAAACCCTGGTTCGTCTGACTGTTGCCAATGTCCTGCAACTCCATCCCCAAGAGGCTGAAGACTACTTTACGATCAAAGACTAGGGAGGGCGATTCCTGTTCGCTGGGTAAATCCACGATTCCCCTGTAGCCCTCCAGTATGAATCAATAGGATGCGTGAGCCTGGAGGGAAGCAGTTTTTCTGCAGCAAATCCCAGCAGGCAAAGGCCATTTTCCCCGTATAAATGGGATCCAGTGGGATGCCAAATGCATCCCAAAACCAGTGGATAAAGTCAATCAATTCAGTCGTCCATTTGGCATAGCCGCCCTGGTGATATTGGGTCAATATTTCTAGAATTCCAGGGGATTGAATCCCTTCTGCATTTAGAAGATCGGTCATTTCCTCGCTTATTCCTTCCCCTTTCAAGGCCGAGATTCCTAATAGGCGTTGATTCGGAAGAAGGGAGGCCGCTATTCCCGCAAAAGTCCCTCCAGTACCAATGGGGGTCAGGATGTGCGAGAAATTCGAATGACTAGCAGTTAAAATCTCACGTGTGCCTTGGATGGCCAAGGCATTGGTTCCTCCTTCTGGGATCAGGTAAAAATCTCCAAACTGCTTTCTCAGGTTTTCAAGAAAAGTGGTCTGGGTTTTTTCGCGGTAATCCTCTCGCGAAATGCCCAGAAGGGTCATGCCTGCAGCTCGCGCAAAGGCCAGGGTGGGATTCTCTGCATCAAGCAGTTCCCCTCTGATGATCCCCACAGAAGCTAGGCCTACTTCCCTTGCCGCAGCCGCGGTGGCATAAATATGGTTGGAATAGGCTCCGCCATAAGTCAGCACTTGGCGATGGTTTTGGCTGAGAGCTTCCTGTAAGTTGTATTGGAGTTTGAAGAATTTATTTCCTGTGACTTCCGGATGCACTTGATCCAAGCGTAGGACCTGAAGTTCTACTTGCTTTTGGTCAAGCAGTGGGTGTGAGAGCAGGTCGCAGGGAATGGACTGGGGGAGAAGCATCAAAACTATTTTGACAAAGTTACGGGACATCCTCCTATTTTTGTGTCATGAGCGAACCCCACCTGGAAGAAGACTTTGAAGAGGATGAGTTAGCCTTGTATGAACACCATCGAATCGTGGTGGACAAGGGGCAATCTCCCGTTCGGATAGATAAATTTTTAACGGAACGGATTGCGAATTCCACGCGCAACAAGGTGCAGCAAACCATCGACTCGGGAGGAGTACAGGTTAATGGACATGCCATCAAGTCCAATTACCGAATCAAAGCCCTAGATGATATTCGGGTCCTCTTGGAGAAGCCGCCTCGTGATACCGAGGTGATTTCAGAAAATATTCCCTTGGATATTGTCTATGAGGACAAAGACTTGTTGGTTGTCAACAAGCCGCCTGGCATGGTGGTTCACCCGGCGCATGGCAATTGGTCGGGCACCTTGGTGAATGGATTGGTTTACCATTTCGAGAATTTGCCTGAGATGAAAGGGAATGTAGGCAGACCTGGCCTAGTGCACCGAATCGACAAAGATACTTCTGGTCTTTTGGTGATTGCCAAGACGGAAGAAACGATGGCGCCATTGGCAGCTCAATTTTTTCACCATACCATTCAGCGCACGTACCTCGCCTTAGTTTGGGGGGAGCCAGAGGCGGATGAAGGCACTATTGTAGGCAATGTGGGCCGGAGCGCCAAGGACCGCAAGGTGATGGATGTTTTTCCGGATGGAAGCCAAGGCAAGCATGCGGTCACCCATTGGAAAGTGTTGAAGCGCCTGCGTTATGTGTCCCTGGTGCAGTGCACCTTGGAAACGGGCAGAACGCACCAAATCCGCGCACATTTTAAATTTTTGGGTCATCCCTTATTCAACGATGCGATGTATGGGGGAGATAAGATTCGAAAGGGAACTCAATTTGCCAAATACAAAAGCTTTATCAGCAATTGCTTTGATGCGATGCCAAGACAGGCCCTGCATGCGAAGAGTCTGGGGTTTGTCCACCCCATTACCAAAGAAAACCTCTATTTTGAAGCGCCTCTGCCGGCCGATTTTTCGACTGTCTTGCAAAAATGGGAGCAGTATGTACAGCTAGATTGATTTTTGCTTTTTTGATAAAAAGAGAAAAAAGAGAGGTCAAAAACTTGCTTTTTTTACAAACAGGGGGATTTTTTATGCCAATTCCTCAATTTTTAGGAATCAAACTAGGCAATAATTTACAGGTTGATATATTTCAATCGATTTCCTTAAAAATAATGTAAATTTTTACTAGATCTGTTGAAATATATGTAAAGGGGCGATGCTATTCTGTATCTTTGTGGTGTTGAAATGATTTAATCGTCTCAATCGTGTAAGACAAAAAAAAATTGGGTAGTGTAGCACTCAATTGAATAAGGAAAAGAAAACAAAAGCAGTGATTATCTGTTAGTTACTTTGAAGGTTCGACTCCTTCTCTTACAACAGGTTATTTTGGGTTTATTGTTAATTGACTAAAACCATGAAATTTTATTTCATGGTTTTTTTATTTGCCCTCCACGACCTTGGCCAAGGTGCCTTTTTTAATTTTAATTCTTAGAGCCTCATTTTTAGTTTCGCAATTTTTCACCAATTCCCGAGCGTTCATTTTGTCGAAAAAACAACAAAAATACCATTTGAATAAAAAAACAATAAAAAAAATAACAAAACGTTAAATAAATTTTAATTAACTAACCTTTTTAATACATTTGCTCTTGTTGGCATAACGGCCAGCAAAAAAACGGAAATAAGCGTTTAATTCATCTTGTAGGGTGTTGAAATTGGCAGACAAGCCCTCCTGTCTCGGGGGTGGGGATGCCGGTCATTAGATCGGAACGGGATAAAGCGTGTTTCAAAAGTTCATGCCTAACTGCCGCGTGAAGGTTCGAATCCTTCCCCTACAGCATTAAAAAAGCAGCCACACGGCTGCTTTTTTCGTATAAGGGATTAAGTTGGTATATTTCACTGTTATTACTTTTCTATGGTACCCAAGTCTGCTGTTCAGGAAAAACCCAAAAGGTCTGCCTCCAGAAAAAAATGGCTTAGGATCCTCGGAGTAACTTTACTTTCAGTACTTACTCTTGAATTTGCCCTCTACTTTGGTTCGAACCTGCTTTTAGGGAGTTTACTCCGAAAGAGATTGAATGAATCATTCAACGGGGTTTATGAACTGGATTTCAACCGGGTTCACCTTTCCCTAATTCGCCGTGGAATTTTTTTAGACGGAATTGTCATGAAGCCCACGCATCCGGAAAGGGCTACTGCGGAGCAGGAATTATTTGCGCTTACATTAGATCAACTAGCTTTTACAGGGCTATGGTATGGGCTTTGGGATCAGGAGCTCTATGTTGGGGAGATCAGCCTCGATCGGCCCAATTTTCAAGCCTTATCCTCCCCCATTCCGACCTTTTCGGGTGAGGATGTTAACCCTGTAAACGCTACTCGGTCTCCTGTATTTCTTTTGGAAACTGAATTGAAGAAAAGCATTGCAAAACTTCCTTTTTCAGGAGTGAAGGTGAACAGGCTAGTCGTAGAGCAAGCTCAGGTTTTCTTCCTAAATTTTTTGAGCAAGCACGAACTCCTGGCAAAAAATGCATCCTTTAAAGCGTTGGATATGCAATGGGTACCAAACCAAACCTGGAACACCCCCTTCAACGCTCGTGGTTTTGAATTTGAATTGAAGGATGTCACTTTCACATTGCCCGATGGAGTTCACCGAATCACCTCGGGGCGGGTCTTTCTTTCTTCCCTGGACGGGACCATCGACTTACAGCAATTTAGAGTGATACCTGACCTAACTCGAGAAAGTGCCTCCTACTATTCCCTAGAATTGGAAGAACTTCATGTACAGCAGGTCAACCTAAATCAAGCGTTTATGACTTCCACGCTTGATCTGGAAGAACTGGTCCTCGACGCCCCGCAAATTGTGGTGATTCAATCTCCTTCCTTAGGTTCTTCAGCTTCTATCGAAGGAGATTTGAATGCCTTTATTCGTGGAAAGCTGAACCAGTTTTCGATCAAAGAATTCTCCATTCAAAACGGAAGTTTTTTGAGAAAGGAAAAGGAGGATTCACTTCGAAATCGAATTGAATTGGAGCAGCTGGACCTGAAAATGCTGGATTTCTACTTGGGCGAAGACTCCCTAAGAAAGCAGATGCAATTTTTTTATGGATCAGATGCCTCCCTAGCAATTGGTCGGGCGGAACTCTTTTTGGGGGATGGGATTCATGTGTTGAAAGGCGAAAAACTAGAAGCCTCGACTTTTAAAAAGGAATTAGCTGGAATCAATATTCAGTTAATTCCGAGAGATGATGCAACACTAAAAGCCAGGAATCAGCCTAGCTATCAATTCGATCTAAAGGAGTTTACCTTTGAAAATGTAGACTTGAAAAAGTGGTATCGCCAGGGGGAACTAGAGATTGAAACCTTGTCTTTGCAAAAGCCCCAACTGGCGATTAGAGAAACCAAAACCCCCACTTCCAATCAAGCAAATGACACCTTCATTTCTCTACTTGCAGGCCTAGTGGATAAGGTAGCTATTCAAACCTTTCAAGTTGAGGAGGGAACCTTAGTTTTGAATGAGGAGTCTGGTGCTAAAAGTACCGATTTGGATCTGGGCAAGTTTAGTTTAGCGCTGGAAGAATTACAACTTCATCCCAGTACTTCGGTTCCTTTTCAAGAGCAAGTGGAATTTGAGGAAGTCTTGCTTACCCTTTACGATTACCGACTAAAGCTACGGGACAACTTGCATGAATTTTTGGCTCAAGAGCTTTCCATCGATTCCAGAAAGGAGCTTCTTGAAATAAAAAATTTGAGTATTCAACCAGCAGAACGGACTCAAGTACGGGCGCAATTGCAAGCTCTTGCTAAGACTTCTGCAGTTGATTTTTCCATACCCCATTTTCGCGCCCAAGGGATTGGCTTGAAAGAAGCCTTATTTGATCAGCAATTACGATTGAATCATCTTGAATTGGACGCTCCCACCTTTCACTGGACTACCTATCGATCCAAGGAAAGTAAAGCATCTGAAAATGCTTTGCGCTCTGCTGAAGATTTGAAAGCTCTTCTGCTTGGCTATTTTGAAGATATTCAAGTGGACTCGGTGACCATTTCCGATGCAAAGGTTCGCTACGAAAACAAAGTGAAGGAAGCGGTGACCCAATTTGAGGAGGATCAACTTTTTTTCAAACTCAAGAATTTTTCGATCCAAGAAAAAGATACACTTAAAGACAATCGAGCGCTGTTTTCAGATGAAGTCAATTTGATCTTCAATTCGTACTCATTTAGCCTTGCTGGGGGAAAATACGTTGTCGATACGGATTACCTCAACTACAACTCGAGAACGCGCACCTTGGATTTTGAAAACTTAAGGTTACTTCCGGGAAAAGTTGGGGATCAGCGACTGACATTGGGCTTTAACTTTCCGAAAGTTGCCCTTCGTGGAGTCAATGTGGAGGAGTTCATTTTTGACAATGTCCTCAACCTTCAGAAGCTTGAAATCAATGGGGGAGAGATTGCCTTAGGTGTAGATCGGCAGGTCCAAGCAACCAGCAAAAGTGCCATGCGATCCAGAAATCTAGCATTGCAACGCGCCGTAGAGCGAATACATATTGATACCATTTTTACTTCCAATGGGACCTTGCAACTCAACTATTTGGATCAAACCCAGTCTAAAAAAGCCATAAAAACTGGCTTTGGCCTCAACATGACCCAGTTTGATTTGGATAGCCTTCGGGTACGCACCCAAGACCTTTCCAAAACCTATCAAGGAGTCAATTTGGGATTAAGTGACTTTGAATTTGCCCTACCGGACAGTGTGCATACACTAAAATTTGAGGTGTTTGGCTTTGGGGATGATCAGGAGGATTTGGTCTTTTCAGGATTGACCATCCATCCTAAAAATCAGATGGGGACGAGTGGAAAGCCTGTAGTCGATGGGAAAATAGAACGGGTAGTTCTCAAAAAGAATAGCCTATTGGATATTTTGACCTCTAAGAAGGTGGACTTGCAGGAAGTTCGGATTCAAAATCCCATATTTTCCATTTACTTGGATAGCTTACCTGCCCCTATTACATCCCGAACCGGAAGTTTCAAAAAAACTCCTGAAGGGGTAATTCACTCCATACTCTTAGGGGATTTGATTTTGGAAAATGGGAAGTTTGATTTTTTTAGAAAAGGAGGAGCAGCACTTTCCAATCTAAGTTTTCCAAAAGTGGACGCCCGACTGGAGCAATTGGGCATTGACCTCTTGGGCATGGAGCAGCTCCCCACTTGGAAGGAATTCCTCCCCAAAACTAAATCCCTGAGCTTGGCAAACTACCAGGCTTATGTTCAAGACAGTGCCTACTTTTTGCAGGTTGACAGCCTTCAGTTTTTAGACCAAAACCTTCAGGTGAGGGGCATCCAGTATACCCCCGTTTTAGGGACATATGGGTATTTGAATAGGCTGCCCTTTCAGCAGGAAGCGGTCACGGCGCAAGTGAAAAAACTCGAAATTCCAGGGATTGAGATCCAAAAACTAGTTCAAGAAGGGTTATTCAAAGGAGAATCGCTGCAAGTAAATGGGGCTAGTATTTCTCTTTTTAGGGATAAACGCAAGCCCTTGGATCCGAATGCCTACAAGCCATTGCCTCAGTATCTGATGGAGCATGCACCGATAAACCTAGACCTTGCTTCCCTCCAATTCAAGGATAGTCGTTTGCAGTATTGGGAATTTGGAGAAAAATCTACCCTACCAGGAAGCATTGCCTTCCAGAATATTCAATTGGACGCGAGTCCATTTTACCTTCGAAAAAAAGGAGAATTCTATCCAGTATCCTCCTTTGTATTGGGAATAACCGGACAAGTAAGCGATAGTAGTCAACTGAATGTGACTAGTCAGCTCTACTTTGAAAAAGACTATCCCATGGATGTGGACGTTAGCTTAGCTCGCTTTGCCTTTGCGGAAGCGGAGGATTTGCTGTCCAAAACAGCTTTTGTAAGGCCCTTGGGAGGTGGAGTGACGCAGGGGAATTGGCAGTTTCGCTTGGATGAGCAAGAGGCTATTGGAAGTATGGCCTTGGGCTATTCTGGGTTAAAATTACAGTTTCTGGATAGCTTGACCCTAGAGCCAGGCAAAGGAAAATTGAAGTTCTACAACCTTCTCGCCAACTTATGGGCAAAAAAATCCAATCCTGGAGCGGGATCTAACTCCCTCCGTAGAAGGGGAATTTACCGCCTTCGTGATACCCAAAGGTCCATGGTTAATGCTTGGTGGAAAGCGACCTATGTAGGATTAAAAAGTTCCATAGGATTTGGGAAGGCCAAGTCCCCCAAAAATCTCCGAAAAGAAGACGAAAACTAGAGACTCTTGCCAGACTAGTTTATTTTGAATAAAAAAAGGGGGCTTCGTTAGAAGACCCCTTTCATGTATTTAGAGGGAAGTAGGCTTAGCCATTCATGCTGATCAAGAATTCCGCATTGTCACGAGTTCCTTTCATTCGCTGAAGTAGGAACTCCATGGATTCTTGTGAGGTCATGTCGCTCATCAACTTTCTCAAAATCCAGACACGCTGCATTTCTTCCTTATCCATCAAGAGGTCTTCTCTACGTGTTCCAGAACTGAGAACGTCAATAGCAGGATAAATTCTTCGGTTGGCCAACTTACGATCAAGAGCCAATTCCATGTTGCCCGTACCTTTGAATTCTTCAAAGATTACTTCGTCCATTTTTGAACCGGTTTCTACCAAGGCTGTAGCGATGATGGTCAATGAACCACCATTTTCCACATTACGGGCAGCACCAAAGAAGCGCTTCGGCTTGTGTAACGCATTCGCGTCCACCCCTCCGGAGAGGATTTTACCTGAACTAGGAACTACGGTATTGTGTGCTCGCGCAAGTCGGGTGATGGAATCCAGAAGGATCACCACATCATGCCCTACTTCTACCATTCGTTTTGCTTTCTCAAGAACGATATTGGCCACTTTTACGTGGCGTTCGGCTTGCTCGTCAAAGGTAGAAGAGATCACTTCTGCATTCACAGATCGAGCCATATCGGTTACTTCCTCGGGACGTTCATCGATCAACAAGATCATGAGGTGCACCTCAGGGTGATTTTGGGTGATGGCGTTTGCGATTTGCTGCAAGAGTACGGTCTTACCCGTCTTAGGCTGTGCTACAATCATCCCGCGTTGGCCTTTTCCAATTGGGGCAAACAAATCCAAGATTCGGGTGGAATAGCCATCCGCCTTGGTAGATAGGTTTAAGCGCTCCTCTGGAAAAAGTGGGGTGAGGTATTCAAAAGGAACCCGGTCTCTGATCTCGTCTGTAGTTTTTCCATTTACAGTTTCGATTTTGAGGAGGGCAAAGTATTTTTCTCCTTCTTTTGGAGGACGAATGGACCCCTTGATATGGTCTCCCGTCTTTAGACCAAAGTGCTTGATTTGACTTGGGGAAACGTAAATATCATCTGGGGAAGCGAGGTAGTTGTAGTCTAGGGAGCGCAAGAAAGCGTAGCCATCTTGAACGATTTCCAATACTCCTTCATTTTCGATGACTCCATCAAATTCTCTGGGGCTGACAAAAGGTTTTTTGCGAGCGTTTCCTGGAACCGTTTCTGCTGCAGGAATGTGTGCGTCCTCCGGAGATTTGAAATTTTTGCGTCTTGGAAGTTCAGCCTCTGCTCGGTACGGATTTCCCTCCTCTTGGTTAGCAGGTATTGTTCCTTCCGTGCTTCCTTCCTGTGCACTTGGAGCGGACGGATCTTCGTCAAATACGCGTCTGCGGGGCTTGAAAGATTTAGGCTCTTCGGAAGATTCGCCTTGAGGTCTTCGCTCAGGTCTAGGTGTAAATTCCTTGGCAGGCTTTACATAAGGTTTTGGTGCTCTTTCCTCTCTTGGAGCGGATTGCGTTTCCTCTGAAGTAGTGGGGGGAGTAACCTCTGTGATTTCAGTGACATTCTGTCTTCTGAATTTGGGTTTGAATTCTGTGGGTTCTTCGGTAGTGGTTGCAGTTGGTGCAGGAGAGTCGGTTTTCTCTTCTGCAGGGGATCCGGATTCTACCACTGAAGGTTTTTTCTTGGGGAGTGCTTGTTCTGGGATAATGGCTTGTTGGTCAAGAATCGCATACACCAGTTCGTCTTTTTTCAAAGTTTTGGAATTTTTCACTCCAAGTTCCTCAGCAATCTCCTTTAATTCAGATAAAAGTCTGATTCTGAGTTCTTCTATGTTGTACATAAAGAGGGGATGAAATAATTAGATCGGTAAAATGTGGTTTTGGGATGGTGAATAATTTTCTGAGCGAAAAAGGTCTGCAGGAAAAGTTCAAGCCAAAGTGGGCCGAATGCTTTATTCACTTGTGAATACAATATTACTCCTTGAAGTTGGATTAAACAAATTTTTCTTTTTTGTCTATTTTCCATCACTTGGGTCGCAATCAGCCAATTAACTGTCGGATAATGGGAAGTGATTTGAGGGGATTAGGCTGAGCAAGGTGTTGTCCATGGAATGTCACCAAGTGGTCCAGGAGTTTTCGCCGAAGCGGTAAGGATAAGGTGGAGGTAGGTTGGTAACCCTGAACTAGCAAATCTTTTAAATAGGGAAGTACAAGGCTGATTTCTTCTGAATGAAAGGGATGATGCATGCTTTCAGCCAAAAACCCTTCGGCCTCTTCTGGAGCGAAGCCCAGGTGCTTGGCATTTTCAAGTAGGAAGAAGAGTGGAAAATGAACCAAGTTGGTTGCTGGATCGTCTAAGGTGGAAATGCTTTCGCAGAGAAAATCAAAGAGTTCCTCATTCTCATATCCTTCAAGGATACTTCTGCTAATCACCTCTGTGGCAAAAAGTGCCAGACTGGTACGCGCCATATCAAAGGGAATAAGCCGTTGGGGCGTATTGATTTTGGCTTCGGAGATGCGTTGCAATCCGGAGTTTTCCTTGTCATACACGACAAGATCAAGCAGGGTCAGGGGCTGGTAGAGTGCAATCTTACTCCCTTTACCGAGGCTTCTTACCCCGTTGACAAGGTAGGCTTTCAGGCCAAGTTCGCGGGTAAAAATGCGGACAATGATACTTGTGTCTTGGTATTTGATATGGCTTAATACGATCCCACTCGTTTTTTTAAGCATGATTTGATTTGATTAACCCTGGTCTTCTTGGAAGCACTTTCTGCATCGGGCCTCGTAACTGTCTTTTTCCCCGAGCATCACTTTTTCTTTTGCTGCGGAAAGCCGGTAAGAGAAGGCGGCCAAATCCCCACATTTCATGCAGATGGCATGCACCTTGGTCACGTATTCGGCAATCGCCATGAGTTCGGGCATGGGATCAAAGGGCTTGCCTTCAAAGTCCATGTCCAATCCAGCCAAGATCACCCGCTTTCCTTGGTTGGCCAGCAATTGCACCACCCGAACAATCTCCCCATCAAAAAATTGGGCCTCATCGATTCCCACCACATCGCAGGTGCCGCTGAGCAGAAGGATATCCCCTGCAAAACTGACAGGGGTGGAACGGATGCTTGTTTCGTTATGCGACACCACATGGGTATCGTGGTACCGCGTATCTACAGAGGGTTTAAAGATCTCAACATGCTGCTTCGCCAGCCGAGCACGTGTGAGTCGCCGAATCAACTCTTCTGTTTTGCCCGAAAACATGGATCCGCAGATCACTTCAATCTGACCTTTCTGCTCGGCATGTTTTCTACTGATGGGTGAGGGTTCAATAAACATACTTATTCGGTATAGGTCAAATGGGGAAATTTACTGGATTCAGGGACGCATATCGTCAATTTACCTTGAAGGAGATGCGCTTGACAGGCCAATCGCTCATTGGGAAGTAGTCTCTTCAAGTCTCTAAAATGGAGTTCTTGTGGTGTTTCTGGGCTCAAATACTCTTGGCCTGCTAAGATATGCATTTTACAGGTCGTGCATCTTCCTTTTTTACCGCAAGCATGCATCCAATCTATTCCATTTTCATGAATTAATTCGATAACTTTACGTTCCGTGTTTTCTGTTTCAATAGATCGGTTTCCGAGATTTTGAATATGTATTCGGACCATGCCTTTGTTTGTTTTTGAAAACAATATCACCCTATGAGCGCTCAAATTAACGGCAATTATTTAGAAAAATATGCCACCTCCTATGCAGAATTGGTTTGCGATCAATTTTTCAGCACAAGACAGTTTATTACTGGACAAGATATCATTCAATTGACCCCAAGTGCTCAGGTGAATTTTTTCATCATCAAACGCTTATTTGAGTTGTGGCAAGAAGAATTGGCCAAGTTGAAGTCCAGTCCGTTTTTTGATTACCGCGACATTGCAGTTCATGAGGCGCTCACGCAGTTTATGAATGTGCTTTCTCGCCGGATCAAGGTAGAGCGTAGACATTTAGAAGGGATGGTACAGGATGCGGTTCAAGAGGCTATTCGAGTGGCAGCAGATCCCGTTCACTTCTATCAAGTGGAGTTGGCAAAAGCGCCAGTTGGAAAAATCAACGAGTACTTGAAAGAGAATAAAAAGTACTTCAAATGGAATGAGAAGTTAGTGACTTCATTGATTGATAAGGCGGGAATTGTTCAGGATTTGGCAACTTATCAGCAGGCAATTGCCGCCAATTTTCAAGCACTTGGAGGGAGCTTGGATTCTCCAAAAGAACTTCTTGCTACCCTAAATGCTACGCTTTCTTTTGATTTGGAATTGTACCTGGGGATTGAAGTTGGAGTTGTCACTGAAATCCTAGAGGAGGAAGAAGTTATTGTAGCGCGCGAAACAGCAGTTGTTTTTGAATCCACTGATGAAGAAGATGAAGCCCCAGCGCCTGAATACGATGAACAAGAGGAATTGGAAGAAGAACCCTTAGTAACTCCACCCGTAGCGCGAGTTGTGCCCAGCGCGGGTAGTGTTTCCTCAGGGAAAGGGCTAGATGCTGCCCATTTGAAGGCAGTCTTTGCTACTGAAACCTACAAAGGAATGAAGGGGATTTTGGGAGAATTGGCGGAGAGCCTCGCCCTAAATCAGCGCTTTATGTTCACCAAAGAATTGTTTGATGGAAATGCAGATTTGCTCCGACATGCTCTAAAGTCGGTGGATGAACTCGCTACTTTTGAGGAGGCAGTGGACTTGATCAATGCACGTTTTGTCTTTGAGCTTGGATGGGATATCGAATCCGAGGAGGTTCATGAGTTTATGCAGCAGGTGTATCGGAAGTTTGTTCACTAGTCTGCTTAGATAGCATGCAAAGGGCGGCAAGGTTATTCCTTGCCGCCCTTTGTTTTTTTATTGGGACACCTATTATTTAGGGTTTAATTGGACTTAAAGAAAATAGTTTCTGAGGTTCAATGAAGTGGGCTGTAGACAATGGTCCGGGGTCGATTATCCGTAAACCTCAACTGATTCTACCCAACTGAGTTGCTCTGGAAGAGTCAAGCTTGATGAAGATAAAAAGTAAGACGGTAAAGGACCAGAGTGAGGATCCCCCGTAACTGAAAAAGGGGAGTGGTATACCTACCACAGGGAAAAGCCCGATGGTCATGGCAATATTGACCATGAAGTGAAAGAGGAGGATGGATACTACTCCATAGCCATAGATTCTAGAGAATCGAGTTTTTTGTCGTTCGGCCATGATGACTAAGCGATACAATAAACCGGCGAAAAGACTGATCACTACGAAGCTTCCAAACCAGCCAAACTCCTCCCCGAGGGTGCAGAAGATAAAGTCAGTGTCTTGTTCAGGCACAAAGTCAAACTTGGTTTGGGTGCCTTCCAAGTATCCCTTTCCAAGCAAGCCTCCTGAGCCTATGGCGATTTTGGATTGGGTGACGTTCCAGCCCACACCTAATGGATCAATGTCTGGATTGAAGAGTACCATGATTCGATTTTGTTGGTGAGGAGGTAGTTTAGACACCACAAAATCGATGGAATAAATGTAAGCAATGAGTCCGATTCCGATCAGGGAAAAGGCTAGGATACGCTGCCAGGATTTTTTACCGAGGTAAATTAATCCACCGATGACCAAGAAAATGATTGCTGCCAGGTAAAGGTTGTTGTCTACGCCCAAAGCCAGTAGGGTAATGCTTACTGCACCTAGGCCCACTACATAATACCATTGAGGTAGGCCTTCCCGGTAAAACATGATGAGGAGGGAAAAGTACACCATGGCGGTGCCTGTATCCGGTTGAAGTAGGATGAGTGCTACCGGAACCAAGAGGACCCCGAATGCGATGAATTGGTAGTTGCGCTTGGAAAGGTCAAAGGTGGGTCGCTCCATGACCTTGGCTAAGGCCAAGGCGGTGGCAAATTTTGCAAATTCACCCGGTTGAATTCGAAACTCTCCTACACCTATCGAAAGGATTTGTCCATTGACTTCCTTTCCAAAAATGGGGGTCACCAGGAGGATGAGTAGAAAAATGAGGTAGATGACCAGGGATAGATTTTCAAAAAAGCGGTAATCTGCCACCATGATCAAGGTGATCAGGCCGATGGCAGTTCCAATCCACACCAATTGCTTCCCGGAGCTGATGGTTAAGTCAAAGATGCTTTTCTCTACCTGGCTATCGTAGACGACGGCGTAAATATTAAACCAGCCGATCATCACCAAGGCAAAATAGATGGATACTGCGATCCAGTCTACTCGATTGATTTGAACCTCTGCTTCTTTCATTTAATTGATAAAATTACCCGCTAGTACGTACTCTTGGAGTTCTGGTCGGGAAATGGTTCTTCTGATGTACTTCTCAATCATCAGCGATGCGGTACTTGCCGCTGCTCTTCCTCCCCAGCCTGCATTTTCCACATAAACAGCGATGGCTATTTTTGGATCCTCTTTGGGAGCAAACGCAATAAACACGGAGTGGTCTTCTCCATGGGGGTTTTGGGCGGTACCTGTTTTTCCTGCGATCACCAGATCCTTCATTACGGCTCGGTTGGCAGTGCCATAAAGTGCTTCTGCCATCGCATCTTGGATCAAATCAAAATGGCGTGCATCAATCCCAACAGAATGCTTTTCTTGGAATTTGGCAGGGATTTTCTTGGAATCCCCATCGATGGCCTTTACTAGGTGAGGGGTGAAATAATAGCCTTTATTTGCGAAAATGGCCGCCAAGTTAGCCATCTGAAGTGGAGTCACTTGCATTTCTCCTTGGCCGATGGATAAGGAATAGATGGTCGAATATTTCCAATGACCGGCGCCATAAACTCGATCATAGAGCTTGCTTGAAGGGATATCCCCTCCCTTTTCGCCGCTCATGTCCATGCCCAGGGGACCACCTAGCCCAAACTTTAGCACTTTTTCCCTCCAAGCATTTAACCCAATTTCCGTATCCTTAAAGGTGTTGGAAGAAACCTCCCGGTTGATGATCTGACGGAAAGCCTGGTGGTAGTAAGGGTTGCATGAATTGCGGATGGCCCCAAACAAATTGACTGGGTTGGGATGGTTGTGGCAGGCCACCAAGGAACGGTTGCAGGCAAAGGTGGTATTTGGAGTCAAAATTCCCTCTTGCAATCCGATCAAACTCTGTACAATCTTGAAGATGGATCCAGGAGGATAAGTTGCCATGATGGGGCGATTAAATAGCGGCTTGGAACCATCATTGTTCAGCTTGCTGTAGGTCTTGCCAAACTCAGCACCAGTCAACTGGTTGGGATCATAAAAAGGAGCAGAAATCATGGCTAAAATCTCTCCCGTTTTGGGTTCAATCGCCACTACAGAGCCGGTTTTGCCATTCATCAGGAGCTCACCATAGCGTTGAAGATCCAAATCAATGGTGGAGGTCAAATTTTTGCCTGCAATGGAAATGGTATCGTATTCTCCTTCCTTGAAGGGACCCTTGTCTACTCCTCGGACATTCACCATTTTGTATTTCACCCCTTTTTGACCGCGCAACTCATTTTCATAGTACTTTTCTAATCCACTCAATCCGATGTAGTCGCCTTGGGAATAGTACCCCACGGTATCTCTTTCCAGTTGCCCGGCATTAATTTCTCCGATATAGCCCAAAGCATGTGCCGCCGTAGGGGTAGGGTAGGATCTGACGGATCGGGTAAGGATAAATAAGCCTGGGTAGTCGACTAAAAAGTCTTGAATCCGTGCGAAATCGGTAGTCGATAGCTGCTTGATTAATGGGGAAGGCTTTACTTTAGAATAGGTGTTTGCGGCATTGTATCCCTCGATCAACTCCTCTTTGCTGATGCGAAAAAGTTCGCAAAAGCGTGCGGTATCTCCCACTTGAAATTCCCGAGGAACCACCATCAAGTCAAAGATGGGATTATTGAATACCATCAATTTACCCGTGCGGTCATAGACCAAACCCCGGTAGGGATGATCGACCACACGCTGAATGGCATTACTCTCTGCTCGCTTCAAGAAGCTGTCGTCCAAAACTTGGATTGCGAAAAGCTTAGCCAGTAAGATTCCACTTACCAAAAAAATCACCAAAAGAATGACTGCAGGACGTTGGTCTCTCATGAGATGCCTCGTTTACGTCTGAAGAAAAGCAGCTGTACCAAAATGGTCAGCAGGAGTGTAAAGACTGCAGAAAAGAAGCTTTTACTTAGGATTCCCAAAAATCCACCGGTGCCCCATTGATCTGCGATAAAAAACGCCAAGGAATAAACAAAAAGCAGCGGGAAGGCATAGCTCACATAGCGTCCTAAACCAATTTGGCTAAGACTCGGTTCTTCTGCCTCATCAAAGCCTCCGGTAGGACTGGCGGTTTTCAGCCAAAAAGGCTTCAAAAAAGCAAATAAGGTAGCCGCAGCGGTATGCATGCCAATGGTCTCGAAAAATACATCCAAAATAAAGCCAAGAACAAATGCCAGCAGCATGAGGGGAATGGTTCGAAGTGTACTTGGTAAAATCAATAAGCCCAAGAGGTATAAAAATCCAAAAGCATGCCCAAAAAGGGCCAGATTTCTTAGGAATAGAATCTGAACCAATCCCAAAATCAGGATCACAAAGGAATAGGAGATCAGGTTTCTAATATTCATTGGGTAAATCGGATTGGCGGTACAGCGAATCTATCTCTTGGAATTGTGTGTTTTCGACCAAATACACGTAGGTCAATTTACTAAAATCAGTGCTCAGTTTGACAGTAATAGCCAAGTAATTCGGGTCTTTTTTATTGACTTCTACTTTTGAAATTTGTCCAATCAGAAGCCCTTCAGGAAATACCGCATTAAAGCCTGAAGTGATTACGGTGTCCCCTTCACTCGCTTTTACGTGACGAGGCACATAAAGCAATTGCACTTCCGAAGCATTAACTCCATCCCATTGCACCGAACCAAAAACTTCAGAGGATTTGATTTTGGCTGAAATGAGCAAACTCGTATTGAGTACAGAAAAGGCAACTGAGTAATTTTCTGACACAGATTTGACCCTACCTACGATCCCTTGGGAGTTAAACACGCCCATTCCTGGTTTAATTCCATCCTTAGCACCTTTATATAGCGTCAGGTAATTTTGTGAAAATCGCAAGGAGTTGGCCACCACACGAGCACCTTTCAGTTCAAAGGTTGCTTTCAAGGTAGAATCTATTGTCAAAGGCATGCTGTCAGGCTTTACTTGTAATCCCAATAACTCTTGCTTGAGTCTTGCATTTTCTTCCACCAACGCAGCATTAGCATCTGCTAGGGAGAAAAATTGAACTACATCTGCCTGTTTTTTGAGGGCACTGCCCACCAATTCATTCGAACTATTGAAGAATGCTGCTCCTTGTGGGGAATTGTTGGCGACAATCATCCAGATCGCTAAAAATTCAAGAAAAGCGAATAGTAAAAATGCTCTTACACGGTAAAGGAACTGAAGGATGCGTAGCATTCAGAAATTAGGTCATCAGAACGGTTCGGAAGTTTTGAATGTTTTTAAGCGCAGTACCTGTACCACGGACTACTGCTCTTAACGGATCTTCCGCGATGTGAATGGGAAGTTTCGTTTTTTGGTGCAGACGCTTGTCTAGCCCCTTCAATAAGGCCCCTCCCCCCGTAAGGTGAATGCCATTGTCGTAAATATCTGCTGACAATTCAGGTGGAGCAATCTCCAATGCTTTAAGAACCGCTTCCTCTATTTTGGAAACCGACTTGTCCAAGGCAAAAGCAATTTCAGAGTAGGAAACCTTGATCACTTTTGGAATACCTGTCATCAAATCTCTACCTCTGATTTCGTAATCGTCTGGTGCATCGTCTAGTTCAGTCAAGGCAGAGCCTATCGCGATTTTTACTTTTTCAGCAGAACGCTCACCAATCAGCAAGTTGTGCTGTCTTCTCATGTAGTCCAGAATGTCCTTCGTGAAGGTGTCTCCCGCTACGCGAATGGATTGGTCGGCCACAATACCAGACAAGGCAATCAGGGCAATTTCCGTAGTACCCCCTCCGATATCCACGATCATGGAACCCATGGGCTTTTCGATGTCAATCCCAATACCGATGGCTGCAGCGATGGGCTCATAAATCATGTATACTTCCTTCGCTCCAGCGTGCTCAGCAGAGTCACGAACCGCCCTTTTTTCTACTTCAGTAATTCCAGAAGGGATGCAAATCACCATTTTGTGGGATTGCGGGAACATGCCCTTTTTCTGCCCAGGGATCATTTTGATCAAACCACGGATCATTTGTTCTGCAGCATAAAAGTCTGCAATCACCCCATCCTTGAGTGGACGGATGGTTTTGATATTCTCATGGGTCTTCTCATGCATGTTCATCGCTTCTCTTCCTACAGCCAATACCCGGTTGTTGGTTTTGTCGATCGCGATGATCGATGGCTCGTCCACCACAATTTTGTCTTTATGGATAATCAAGGTATTTGCGGTACCCAAATCAATGGCGATATCACTTGAGAAAAAATCAAATAGTCCCATTTTTAATTTTTTTTGGCTTTGAACTCGGTAATGAACGATTAAGCTAGCCCTTGCAGACTAGTAGTTGCCCTAGAATCGACAAAAATATTACCTTAAATCGATAAAACAGAGAGAAAGTAGATTTTTTGTTTTGAAAGGAAGAATTGAAACGGAAGAGATCTCCAAGCCAATTTTCTGGGGCAATGGACTAAAATTACGCAAAATTTGGCAGCATTCGATGTGCTATTTTGTATTTCGTGAATCTTTCTATTACTTTTGTACCGTATTCTAAAGTTTCTAGAGGGGACAACAGTCCCCTCTTTCATTATCCTACCCTATGAGTGACCTTAAGCATGTGATCCTTGACCTAGTGGAAAAGCACCTTCCTGATGCCGAGCATTTTATTGTGGAGGTAAAAGTGGAACGGGTAGCAGAAAAAACCAAAGTGCTCGTTTTGGTGGATGCGGATCAAGGGATGACGATTGCCGCATGTGCGAAATTGAGTAGAGCCTTGTCCGGGGAATTGGAAACCAGTGAACTGTTGGAGGAAGCCTACACCTTGGAAGTTTCTTCACCGGGCTTGGATTATCCGCTGATGGAGAAAAGGCAGTACCTCAAAAACCAAGGGCGATCACTCAAGGTGTTTCTGCACACTGGAGAAGAGATTTTGGGAAAATTGAAAGAGGTGGAGGAGTTGGGAATCAAACTTGGGGTGACCAAGAAAGAAAAAGGAAAGAAAAGCGTCGAAGAGGAACGAATCGTTTCCTTCACTGAAATAAAAAAATCTATCGTACAAGTATCTTTTAACTAATTCCAATGGATGCAAAAATCTTAATTGAATCCTTCGCAGAATTTGCGAGATCTAAAAATGTGGATCGCCCTACCATGATCCGTATTCTGGAAGATGTATTTAGAGCGATGATTCGCAAGAAGTTCGAAACGGACGAGAATTTTGATGTCACCATCAATGCCGATAAGGGGGATTTGGAAATTTTCCGTATCCGAGAAATTGTCGATGACAATTCCGAAGATATCTGGGATTTTGATAAAATCAGCCTCACTGATGCTCAGAAAATTGAGCCTGACTTTGAAGTTGGTGAAGAGGTATACGAAAAAATTGAGCTGGAAGAATTTGGAAGACGTGCCGTACAGATGGCGCGCCAAACGTTGATTCAGCGTATCAAAGACCTGGAAAAAGACATTCTTTTCAGCAAATACGAAGAACAAGTAGGAGAAATCATTTCTGCTGAAGTATACCAGATCTTGGGCCGTGAAATTCTCCTCATCGATGGGGAAGGAAATGAATTGATCTTGCCTAAGGGCGAACAAATTTCCAAAGATCGTTTTAGAAAAGGGGATTCCGTGAAAGCAGTCGTACATCGTGTAGACATGATCAACGGGAACCCAAAGGTGATCTTGTCTCGTACCTCTCCGGTATTCTTGGAAAGACTTTTTGAAAATGAGGTTCCTGAGGTATACGACGGCCTAATCACGATTGTAAAGGTAGTTCGTGAGCCAGGTGAGCGAGCCAAAGTAGCGGTAGAATCTTACGACGATCGTATTGATCCAGTAGGTGCTTGCGTGGGGATGAAAGGATCCCGTATTCATGCAGTGGTGCGTGAACTACAGAATGAAAATATTGACGTGATCAACTTCACGGAAAATTTGGATCTCTATGTATCCCGTGCCTTGAGTCCAGCGAAAGTTTCTTCCCTATCCATCAATAAGGAATCCAAGCGAATTTCAGTCTTTTTGAAGCCTGATCAGGTTTCTCTGGCGATTGGAAAGGGTGGATTTAACATCAAATTAGCAAGCCGATTGGTGGGTTACGAAATCGACGTATTCCGTGAATTGAATGAATACGAAGAGGAAGATGTGGACTTGAACGAGTTCTCCGATGAGATCGATCAGTGGATCATTGACGAACTCAAAAAGACTGGTTTGGATACCGCAAAGAGTGTGTTGGTATTGAGCAAGGAAGATTTGATCCGCAGAACTGAGTTGGAAGAAGTCACCATTGACGAGATTTTCCGCATACTTAGAACAGAATTTGACCAATAAGGGGCTTAACCCCAAAGATTACCCTAATTTTACTTAAGATTTCGAAAGAGGTTTTTGCTTATGTCAGAAGAAAAAATGATGCGATTAGGCCAAATAGCCA
>CANGYY010000023.1 GCA_947458585.1 Cyclobacteriaceae bacterium
GATCCTAAACAACCTAGAGAAAGGTCAGGTATTGGAAGGGGTGATCAAAAACATGACCAACTTCGGTGTATTCATCGATTTGGGAGGTGTAGATGGTCTACTTCACATCACCGATATTTCTTGGGGTCGTATCAACCATCCAGAAGAAGTATTGCAGCTTGACCAGAAGGTTCAGGTGGTGGTACTTGACTTCGACGACGACAAGCGAAGAATTTCTTTGGGCATGAAGCAATTGAGCGCTCATCCTTGGGATTCCTTGGCTTCAAGCCTAGAGGTTGGTTCTCGAGTAAAAGGTAAAATTGTCAACGTAGCAGATTACGGTGCATTCCTAGAGTTGGCTCCAGGTGTGGAAGGTTTGATCCACGTATCTGAAATGAGCTGGTCTCAGCACTTGAGAAACCCTGCTGACTTTGTAAAAGTAGGTGTTGAAATTGAAGCTGTGGTATTGACACTAGACAAGGACGATCGTAAAATGTCTTTGGGTATCAAGCAATTGACTGAAGATCCTTGGACTAAGGGTGATATGTCTGCCAAGTATGCTGTAGGTACCAAGCACAAAGGTGTGGTACGTAACTTGACTAACTTTGGCCTATTCCTTGAGTTGGAAGAAGGAATCGATGGTTTGGTTCACGTATCTGACTTATCTTGGACTAAGAAAATCAAGCATCCATCTGAATTCGTGAAGGTAGGAGATGAGCTAGATGTAGCTGTACTTGAGCTTGACGTAGAAAACAGAAGATTGGCGCTAGGTCACAAGCAATTGGAAGAGAATCCATGGGATACTTTCGAAACCTTGTTCCCTATTGGATCTGTACACAAGTGTATCGTAAACTCTAAAAACGATAAAGGTGCAGTACTTGAGCTTCCTTATGGACTTGAAGGCTTTGCAACAGTGAAAAACCTAGAGAAAGAAGACGGTTCTCAGGTTGAAGTTGGAGAATCAGTAGATTTCAAAGTAGCTGAGTTTTCTAAGGACGACAAGCGAATTGTACTTTCTCACACAGCTACCTTCAAAGAAGAAGCAAAAGCACCTAAGAAGGCTGCTGCTCCTGCTAAAAAGAAAGAAGAAGCTACTGAGCTTCCTGCACAGGCAGAAAAGTCGACTTTAGGCGACATTGATGCCCTAGCAGAATTGAAAGAAAAGATGGAAGGCAAGAAATAAACTAGCCTGAAACTTATAACTTAAAAACGCCAGCTTGCTGGCGTTTTTTTTGTTTTCAACTCTGAGTTGGAACTGATGTTACAAAGCGAGCGACGTTTTTGGGCAAAAAAAAACACCCGAAAGGGGTGTTTTTGTAGAGGTCGCGAGCGGATTCGAACCGCTGTACGAGGTTTTGCAGACCTCTGCCTAGCCACTCGGCCACGCGACCAATAATTGGAATGCAAATTTAGAGATAATCTTGGCTTCTACAAACGGGAGCCGAGAGTTTTCCAAGGTATTTCTTGGGAAATTTAAGTAGGATTTTATTGACCCGGCAAAGTGGGTGTGAACCCTATAAATCCAAAAAGTTGGGAAGACTTTGAACTAGCACAAAAAAATCCTTTATTTATAATTATTCTAAATAAAATATCGTGCGTGATTTAGCTTCTAATTCACTGAAATCCAGCATGGTAGTTTCGATTTTTTTGATTCCATTTTTTGTAGTAGAATCCCATATTCTTGTTTGAAAAATTAACCCTCCATAGTACCTTTGCGGGGGTTAGTGAGAACCGTTTAAACTATAATAGCAATAATATGTTATCCAAACGCTCGTTAGTAGGGATTCGATTGAATTTCCAGACACTGGCAGTGCTGTTTTTCATGTTGGTGGGAGTATCAGCTTATGCAGCTGACCCAGCCGTGGCAAGCAGTGATGAAGCAATTGCAGCTGGTAAAACTGTATTTAATGCCAACTGTAAGCAATGCCACAAGCTTGATCAAAAAAATGTAGGCCCTGCATTAAGAGGGGTTACTGATCGGCAACCCATAGCCTGGGCAAAGAGCTTCATCAAAAATTCTCAAGCTGTAATTGCCTCAGGTGATGCCTATGCTAATGCCTTGTACAAGGAGTATAGCAATACGGTGATGCCTTCTCATGAATTTTTGAGCGATGGTGATTTAGACAATTTGTTGTCTTACATCGAGCATGGAGACAAGGTGGATCCCGCGGCAGCTGCTGCTGGCGATGCTGCTGCTCCTGCTGGAGATGGCACCGCTGCTGCAGGTTCAGGAATACCTAATGAGTACCTAAGCATCATTCTAGGTGTATTGGTATTTATTCTCCTACTCATCCTTATTGTTCTTGGCCTGATCGTTACCGTATTGACCAAGTACATCAACAAGCAGGAAATGGATGCTGATGACAAAGAATATGTCAATCAGAAATTTGAGTTAGGAAAAATTCTAAAAAGTGATGCAGTAATCATCTTGGTTACCGCTTTAGTAGTTGCTTTTACAGCCAAAACAGCAATTGACGGATTGTATTCTGTAGGTGTGCAACAAGGATATGCTCCAGCACAGCCAATTGCATTTTCTCATGCCTTGCATGCTGGACAATATGAAATTGCTTGCCAGTACTGCCATACTGGGGTAGAAATTGGTAAATCAGCCAACATCCCTTCCGCAAACATTTGTATGAACTGCCATACCCACATTCAGAATGTTGGTGGCAAGGAAGGGATCTCTCCAGAGATTCAAAAAATTTACAACGCAGTAGACAACAATCAGCCGATCGAATGGATACGCGTTCACAACCTACCTGATTTGGCTTATTTCAACCACGCGCAGCACGTAGCAGTGGGTGGAGTAGAATGTCAGACTTGCCATGGCCCGATTCAGGAAATGGAAGTAGTTGGACAGCACAGCACCTTGACCATGGGTTGGTGTATTGATTGCCACAGACAAACTGAGATTGCTACTGAAGGCAATGTGTATTACGACAAACTGGTTCAACTTCACTCCACTTCCAAAGATGCGTTGAAAGTGAAAGACATCGGTGGTCTAGAGTGTGCTAAGTGCCACTATTAATTCCTTATCCTTTTGAAAATTCATTCCTAGAAATAAAATGAAGGAAACTAAAAAAACCTACTGGAAAGGGCTCGAGCAACTTAGCAACGATCCGGAGTTTGTAAAAAATGCCGATAGAGAGTTTGCGGAGCTTCCTAGTTCCCTAAACGAAGATGGCAGCTCCACTCGAAGAGATTTCCTAAAGTTGATGGGTTTCAGTTTAGCAGCCGCTTCTTTGGCAGCTTGCGAAACTCCTATTCGTAAGGCTATTCCTTATGTGAATAAGCCCGTTGACATCAACCCTTCCATCCCGAATTACTATGCCTCTACCTTCTCTTCTGGAGGAGATTATGCATCCATCGTAGTTAAAACAAGAGAAGGTCGTCCTATCAAGATTGATGGCAATGAACTTTCTCCTATTACTAAAGGAAAGGTAAATGCGATCGTTGAGGCCTCTATTTTGTCTCTTTACGATAAGCAGCGTGTAGCAGGGCCAATGCTTGCTGGTGCAGCATCAGATTGGACCAAAGTAGATGCACATGTTAAATCAAAACTAGCTGGAGCTGGAACGGTAAAGATTGTAACCAACACAATCCTTTCACCTTCAACTGAAAAGGCATTGCAGGAATTTAGTGCAGCCTTTGGTGGAGCTGAAGTAGTGGTTTACGATTCCATTTCCAACTATGGCATCACCAAAGCATCTGAAGTTTTTTATGGTCAGGCAATTCTTCCTTCCTACCACTTCGATAAAGCAAAAACCATTGTTTCATTTGGCGCAGATTTCCTAGGAACTTGGATTTCCCCAATTGAATTTGCAGGTGCTTACGCAAAAACAAGAAAAATCAGTAAGGATAAGGCAGAAATGTCTCGTCACTTCCAGTTTGAATCCAACCTATCGTTGACTGGAGCCAATGCAGATTACCGGACTCCAATAAATGCTTCTCAATCTGGCCTTGCGGTTCTTTCCCTTTACAACGCCCTTGCTGCAAAAGCAGGTGTTGCTACAGTAGGAGGAGCGAAGGTAGAAGTAGCGAATTTGGATAAAGCCGCCAACGAACTTTGGGCTGCTAAAGGTGCTTCCTTGGTAGTTTCTGGATCCAATGATCCAAACGTACAGGTAGTGATCCATGCGATCAACGAATTGTTGGGTAACAATGGTGTGACGGTTGATTTTTCAACTCCAGTATACTATAGAAAAGGAAATGATGCGCGCATGAATCAGTTTATCACCGAATTGAAAGGTGGTTCTGTAGGTGCAGTGATTTTCTACAACTGTAATCCAGTGTACGATCACCCGCGTGGTGCTGAAGTAGCTGCTGGTATTGCAAAAGCAAAATTGAGTATTGCCACCAATGGCACCTTGGATGAGACTTCCTCTTTGGTACAAGTGGTTGCTCCTGACCACCATTTCCTAGAGTCTTGGAATGATTTCCAACCGAAGAAAGGTCAGTATTCTTTGGCTCAGCCAACCATTTCTCCGCTATTCAAAACCCGTCAAGCACAGGATTCATTCTTGACTTGGGCTGGGTCTACAGTTGCATATTACGATTACATCCAAGCAAATTGGACTGCTACCTTGTTCCCAGCAATGGGTGCTGGTGCTACCTTCCAGGAATTCTGGGATAGAGCCCTATTTAATGGTGTAGTAAGTGAAACCACTTTGTCTGCGCCGATTGCAACAGTTGGGCAAGTAGATGCAGCAGCAGCAGAAGTAGCCAAAAACTACACTGCAGGAAATGCAGGTGCTGAATTAGTGGTTTACACTAAAGTAGGTATCGGTTCTGGTACGTTCGCCAACAACCCTTGGTTGCAAGAAATGGCAGATCCAATCACCAAAGCAACTTGGGACAACTACCTGACTGTATCTCAGAAGTGGGCTACAGACAATGGAGTAGCTATGGTTGAAGAAAACACCAAGAAGGCTAAGGTTACCGTGAATGGCAAGTCTATCGTAGTTCCTATTTTGATTCAACCGGGTCAGGCCAATGGTACTTTCGGACTAGCCTTAGGCTATGGTCGTACCAAAGCGGGCCGTGTTGCAGATGGAGTAGGGGTCAATGCATTTGACTTACTAGATACTACTAAAGGCTTCGTGAATTTTGACTTAACCACTAAGGTTGAGGTAGTTGCTACTGAGGAAGCCTACAAAATTGCACGTACGCAAACACACCAAACCTTCATGGGACGTGAAAACGTGATTCAGGAAGCGACTTTGGCTGAATACAAAAAGGATGCGTCTGCTGGACGTTACAAGCCTGAAATCTATAAGGATGGCGAGTTTGTAAAGCCTTCCAAAATTTCACTTTGGAGTGGACATAAATACAGCCAGCACCACTGGGGTCTTGCCATTGACATGAACTCTTGTATTGGTTGCGGTGCGTGTACCATTGCTTGCCAGGTAGAAAATAACGTGGCAGTAGTAGGAAAGCAAGAAGTGTTGAATCGAAGAGAAATGGCTTGGATCCGTATCGATCGCTATTATTCTTCTGATGCAGCAGCTGATGATTTGAGTGGATTGGAAGTGGCCGCAGAAAACCCTGAGGTAACCTTCCAGCCGATGATGTGTCAGCAGTGTAACAATGCACCTTGCGAGACTGTGTGTCCAGTGGCTGCCACTACGCACTCTTCTGAAGGTTTGAACCAAATGACTTACAACAGATGTATTGGTACCAGATATTGTGCCAACAACTGTCCGTATAAGGTACGTCGATTCAACTGGTTTAAGTACCACGATAACAAGGACTTTGCTGGTGTAAACGTCACTCAGAACGATGATTTGGGCAAGATGGTTCTTAACCCAGACGTAACTGTTCGTGTACGTGGTGTCATGGAAAAATGCTCTATGTGCGTGCAGCGTATTCAGGCTGGTAAACTTACAGCCAAGCGTGAGAAGCGTACACTTGTAGATGGAGAGATCAACGTGGCTTGTGCAGTGGCCTGTCCTACAGATGCCCTTGTATTTGGCGACATGAATGATCCTGCAAGCAAGGTGTCTAAGCTCTTGAGGATTGAGGAATCCGATGCTGCAAGCAAGGAAGTGGGTGAGGAAAGAGCATACCACGTATTGGAAGAGATCAACGTGAGTCCAAACGTATGGTACTTCACCAAGATCAGAAACAAAGAGAAAAACGAAGCGTAATTATAATAACAAGAAACTATGCAGGTTACTTCATCCGTACGCCAGCCCTTAGTTACCGGAGGTAAAACCTACCACGATGTGACACACGATGTGTCTCGTCAGGTAGAAGGTAAGCCATCCAAGTTGTGGTTTTTGGCTTTCCTTACTGCCGTCGGAGTATTGGCTTTAGGATCAACAGCTCTTTTGGCTACCCTTTGGGAAGGGATAGGCATGTGGGGCCTCAACAAGACCGTAGGTTGGGCTTGGGACATCACCAACTTCGTGTGGTGGGTAGGTATTGGTCACGCAGGAACGCTTATTTCAGCCGTATTGCTTCTATTCAGACAGAAGTGGAGAACATCCATCAACCGTGCTGCAGAAGCGATGACCATCTTCGCGGTAATCTGCGCGGCCATGTTCCCAGTCATCCACATGGGTAGACCTTGGTTGGGTGCTTATTGGGCATTGCCACTTCCAAATACTTTTGGATCGCTTTGGGTAAACTTTAACTCTCCCTTGTTGTGGGACGTATTTGCGATTTCAACGTACTTCTCTGTATCCCTAGTTTTCTGGTACATTGGTTTGATTCCTGATTTTGCAACTATCCGTGACCGTGCGACTGGAATGCGTAAAAAAATCTATGGTGCTCTTTCTTTTGGATGGGATGGCGCAGCGAAGACTTGGATGCGATACGAATCGGTATCCTTGATCCTTGCAGGTCTTGCTACCCCTCTTGTACTTTCTGTACACACCATTGTATCCTTTGACTTTGCTACTTCGGTAATTCCAGGATGGCACACCACCATTTTCCCTCCTTACTTCGTAGCAGGGGCGATTTTCTCTGGTTTTGCCATGGTGTTGACCTTGATGATCATTACCCGTAAGGTATACAAATTAGAAGACTACATTACGTTGGAGCATATTGAGTTGATGAACATCGTGATCATCATCACGGGTTCTATTGTAGGTATTGCCTACATCACTGAATTCTTCATCGCTTGGTATTCTGGAGTTGAGGCTGAGCAATATGCCTTCATCAACAGAGCAACAGGACCTTACTGGTGGGCTTACTGGTCCATGATGACCTGTAACGTGATTTCTCCTCAACTTTTCTGGTTCAAGAAAATTAGAACCTCCATCGTGGCTACCTTCTTATTGTCTTTGGTAGTAAACATTGGAATGTGGTTTGAGCGATTTGTAATCATCGTGACCTCTCTTCACCGGGATTACTTGCCTTCTTCTTGGGCAATGTTCTATCCTTCTTGGGCTGACGTTGGGGTTTACTTGTTCACCTTTGGTTTGTTCTTCACCCTCTTCTTCCTTTTCGCTAAGTTTTTCCCTGTGATCAACATGGCCGAAGTGAAGTCTGTATTGAAGTCATCCTCTGAAAAAGCACACAAATAATCATGGAAAGAGATACTCATTTTATTTTAGGAGTCTACGACGATGAGGACGTATTGCTCCATGCAGTAGAAAAGGTTAGAAGCAGCGGAGTGAAGATTCACGAAGTGTATTCTCCTTACCCAGTTCACGGTTTGGAGCATGTGTTGGGTTACAAGCGAAGCAAACTCCCTATTGCCGCATTTCTTTTCGGTATGTTAGGCACTAGCTTGGCCTTGACCATGCAATTCTACATGATGAAATTTGACTGGCCGATGATCATCGGTGGTAAGGACTATGCTGCTTTCCCTGACTTCGTACCAGTATCCTTTGAAATGACCGTTTTGTTGGCGGCTTTCGGTATGGTGGGTGTATTCTTGATCACTTCCAATTTGAAGCCTTGGGCACAACCTCGAATCTTTGATTTGAGAAGCACCGATGACAAGCACATCATGGCCATTGATATTGCAAGCAACAGCAGCCTAGAGCAAGAAAAAATAAAAGAGATTTTGTCTGCATCTGGAGCTACTGAAGTGAATAACAAAAGTTTTGAATAGAATAACCGTAGCTATGAAAATTACGAACGCATCACTATTCGCAGGTTCTGTACTAGCCCTCAGTTTGTTGGCTGGATGCAAAGCTGGAGGTGAAAATCAGGGGGTGGAATATGCACCTCAGATGTATCACTCTGTAGCTTATGAACCATTGACTCAAATTAAAGACGAGGCACAGGGTTCTTGGCTTTCCACCAGAGAAGATGGAAAAGGTGAGTACTTCAATTCCAACGTGAACAATCCTCATGGCATGAACATGAGAGAGCCGGTGGCGAACACGGTTCCTAGAAATAAGCAAGGATACCTTCCTCACCGATTGCAACAATTTGAATTGGATAAAGCTGCACTCATCACCAATCCGGTTGAGAAGTCTGAGCAAGTGCTTAAGGATGGAGAGAAGCTCTACCTTCAGTATTGCAATGCCTGTCATGGTAAAGGTGGTGAAGGAGATGGAAAAGCAGGTGCTGTCATCGGCGGTGTAGCCAATTTGAAAGGTGGAGCTTATGTAGGCCTACCAGAAGGGCATATTTTCCATGTGATTACCAAAGGCAAGGGTAGAATGGGAGCACATGGTTCTCAAATTCCTGCTGAAAGCAGATGGAAAATTGTTCACTATGTTAAACAAGTTATCCAAGGTCAGGCTGTCGCTGCTGATTCAATTCCTGCAGCAGATTCTACCGCGGTAGCAACAGTAAATCCAGCGAAGTAATCATGGCTCATCACGGCGAACATCACTATAATTTGGATCAGCGATTTGATTTCACTGCATCCATCAAAAAATCAATATTGACCGTTTTGGTCATTGGTGCAGTACTTTTAGGAATTGGCATTGTAATGGCTATGACCGGTGGTCACCACGAAGAGGGTGCTGCGGCTGGAGGACATGCTTTCCACTGGTACGAGCGTTTGTATGCGAGTTTATGGGTCAATAATGTATTCTTTACGGGTATTTCAATTATTGGCGTTTTCTTCTTTGCTATTCAATTTGCAGCGCAAGCAGGTTGGTCTGCTCCAATTTTGCGTGTCATGCTTTCCTTAGGCAACTGGTTGCCAATCGCAGGGGTATTGATGCTTGCTACCTTCTTTGTAGCCAACCACGATTTATTCCACTGGACACATTCCTATTTGTTTGACAAAAACGATCCGCAATACGATAAAATCATAGATGGAAAAGGAGCATTCTTCTTCTGGCCTATGGAAAAGGGAACTTTCCCAGTATTCTACATTGCTAGAATGGTGATTTTCTTTGGTTTCTGGGTATTCTTCTTCACAAAGTTCAAGCAGATTTCTGCTCAAGAAGATCAATTGGGCGGTTCCACTCACTGGTACAAAATGAGAAGTTGGTCAGCTTTCTTCCTCGTGTTTTTTGCTGTTTCTTCTTCGATGTCTGCTTGGGACTGGGTGATGTCGATTGACACGCACTGGTTCTCTACCTTGTTTGGCTGGTATGTATTTGCTTCTTGGTTTGTATCAGGTCTTTCTGCGATTACCTTGATTGTGCTCTTCTTGAAAGGCAAGGGATACTTGGAGATGGTCAATGAAAACCACGTGCATGACTTGGGTAAGTTCGTATTTGGTTTCTCAATTTTCTGGACCTACCTCTGGTTCTCCCAGTTTCTTTTGATTTACTATGCCAACATTCCTGAAGAGACAGTTTACTTCGTTGAGCGTTTGGAGAGTGATATTTATGGTCCTTTTGTTTTTGTGAATTTAGGGTTGAACTTCTTCCTTCCGTTTCTGGTTTTGATGACTAGAGATGCCAAAAGACATGGTGTTTTCTTGAAATTGGTTTGTACCATCTTGATCGTTGGTCACTGGATTGACTTTACCTTAATGGTTCAACCAGGAACACTTGGTCACAACGGTGGCATTGGTTTGTTGGAAGTTGGTATGTTCTTGGTCTATGGGTCTGCCGCTACTTTTGTGGTGCTGAATGCTCTAGCAAAGAGAAACCTGATTGCAAAAAATCACCCGATGCTTCAGGAGAGTTACAATCATCACATTTAATTAGTTAGCTGAAAAAAAATTAAGATATGTACACATTTCTAATTGCAGTTGGAGCTCTTTTGTTGCTATCCTTAGTTTGGATGGTATACAGAATTCAGACGTTGGTGTCAGTGGTTAAAGGATCCGATCGAAAGATCGCATCTGGAAGCAACAAAGTGAATGCAATCTTATTTCTAGTGTTCCTGTTTGGATCTGGTGCTTTGATGTTCTGGTATTCGATTAAGGAATTTGATAATTACCAAATGCCAGTAGCTTCTGAGCATGGCGTCATCACTGACGAATTGTTTTGGATCACGATGGCAGTAACGGGAATTGTGTTTTTGATTACACACGTTCTTCTGTTTATTTTTCCTTACAAGTACCAGTACAAAGAAGGTCGAAAGGCTGCCTTTTATCCGGATAACCACAAACTTGAATTGATTTGGACTGCTGTACCAGGTGTGGTGATGGCAGGTCTTGTGATTTCAGGTTGGATGGCTTGGTCTGATATTACTGCTCCTGCTCCAGAAAAGGCGCATGTGGTGGAAATCATGGGTTACCAGTTTGCATGGGATGTGCGTTACCCGGGCAAAGACAATGTTTTGGGTGATTACGATTACCGTTTGATCAATGCCTCTAATTCTCATGGAATTGACTTCACCGATAAAAATTCGATTGATGATTTTCCATCGCCAAGAGTGGTAATTCCTAAAGGAGAGCCGGTACTTTTCAAAATCAGAGCTCGTGATGTATTACACTCTGTGTTTGCACCTCACATGCGTTTGAAAATGGATGCTGTACCTGGCATGCCTACTCGATTCTGGTTTGTACCTACAAAGACTACCGCTGAAATGCGTGCTGAGTTGAAAAATCCGGAATTTGAATACGAAATTGCTTGTACTGAAATCTGTGGACGCGGTCACTTCTCCATGAAGAAAATTATTGAGGTAGTAGAACCAGCTGAATACCAAAAGTGGTTGTCGGAACAAAAATCGTTCCTTCAGCAAAACCCTTCTTTAGCTGAAGGGTTAAAGACTGAGAAAAAAGAAATTGCAGGGATTAATTAAGGGAGAGAATTAAAATTAACTAAGTTATGGCTACAGCGACAGTTGCACATCACGACACCGAAGTTCATGGGCACCAGGATCACCACGATCACGAGCACCATGATAATTTTATCACCAAATATCTTTTCACCACAGACCATAAAATGATTGCCAAGCAGTTCTTGGTAACTGGTATGTTCTGGGCTCTTATTGGTGGTTTACTTTCTACATTGTTCCGTTTACAGCTTGGATTCCCAGACATGAATTTGGAAGTTCTTCGCCCTATTTTGGGAGGCTGGATAGACGAGGCAGGCAAATTGGATCCTACCTTCTACCTTGCTTTGGTTACGATGCACGGTACCATCATGGTGTTCTTTGTATTGACAGCCGGCTTGAGCGGTACCTTTTCCAACTTCTTGATTCCGCTTCAAATTGGTGCTAGAGACATGGCCTCTGGTTTCATGAACATGCTTTCCTACTGGTTCTTCTTTGTATCAGGTGTGATCATGTTTATTTCTCTTTTCCTTAAAACTGGCCCTGCTGGCGGGGGATGGGTGGTCTATCCACCTTTGTCAGCCTTGGAGCAAGCTATTCCAGGTTCAGGTATGGGAATGACCCTATGGTTGATTTCCATGGTGTTCTTCATTGCTTCTTCCTTGTTGGGTGGTATCAACTACGTGACTACGGTAATTAACTTGCGGACCAAAGGAATGTCTTTCTCTAGACTTCCATTGACCATCTGGGCATTTTTCTTGACTGCTGTCATTGGTATTTTGTCCTTCCCTGTGTTGTTTGCAGCAGCTTTATTGTTGGTGTTTGACAGAAGCTTCGGTACTTCTTTCTACCTAGCAGACATCTATGTAGCGGGTGAAGCACTTCCGAATACAGGCGGTAGCCCAGTATTGTACCAGCACTTGTTTTGGTTCTTGGGTCACCCAGAAGTATACATTGTATTGTTGCCTGCATTGGGTATCACCTCTGAAGTAATTGCGACCAATTCACGTAAGCCTATTTTCGGATACAAGGCGATGGTTATTTCCCTATTGGGAATTACTGTTCTTTCCTTTATCGTATGGGCTCACCACATGTTTGTGTCAGGGATGAATCCTTTCCTCGGATCGATCTTCATGTTCTTGACTTTGATCATTGCAGTGCCTTCTGCAGTAAAAGTTTTTAACTATTTGACCACGCTTTGGAGAGGTAATTTGATTTTCACTCCAGGTATGTTGTTCTCCATTGGATTGGTGTCTTTCTTTATCTCTGGTGGTTTGACAGGTATTTTCTTAGGTAACTCAGCTATTGATATTCAATTGCACGATACTTACTTCGTAGTAGCTCACTTCCACTTGGTGATGGGTTCTGCTTCCTTCTTCGGCATGATGGCTGGGGTGTACCACTGGTTCCCTAAGATGTTTGGTCGAATGATGGATGCCAAATTGGGATACATTCACTTTTGGTTAACCTTCGTTGGAGTTTACATGGTGTTTTTCCCAATGCACTACATTGGTATTGCAGGTTTCCCAAGAAGATACTATTCCTGGACTAACTTTGAGTTTACCAACTTGTATACCGATTTGAACATGTTTGTGTCTGTGGCTGCCATCATCACTTTTGCTGCTCAGTTTATCTTCATTTTCAACTTCTTCTACAGCATGTATCGTGGTAGAAAGGCTTCCTTGAACCCTTGGAACTCTAATACTTTGGAATGGACTACTCCATTGCATCCTGGACATGGTAACTGGCCTGGTGAAATTCCAACCGTATACCGTTGGCCTTATGACTACTCTAAGCCTGGAGCTGCTGAAGATTTCATCCCGCAGCATATTCCATTGTCTCAAACACCAGAATCTAATTTACCTCATGAGCAAGAACTCGTTAAACTTGAGTTGGAGATCATGAAAGAGGAAGCCGATTTGGTAGCAAATGAGTCCAAGCACTAAAAAATCGATAAACAGCTACCGCCGCCTTTCAGGCATCACCGTGGTAGCTGTTTATTTTCTTATTCTGGTAGGGGGAATTGTGCGTAGCACGGGTTCCGGGATGGGTTGTCCAGATTGGCCAAAATGCTTTGGGTCAATCGTGCCTCCTACAAGCGTGGAGCAACTCCCTGCAAACTATCAGGAGATTTACCTAGAAAAAAGGCTTGCCAAAAATGACCGCTTTGTAGCCACGCTTTCAAAGTTGGGATTTACTGAAACCGCCGAGCAGCTTGCCAACGACAAGTCCATTCAAGTTGAAGAAGAGTTTAATGCCACTAAAACTTGGATTGAATACATCAATCGACTGATTGGCGTGGTCATCGGCCTCCTTATCTTGGCTACTTTGATTAAGTCTTTGTCGCTTTGGTCACAGGACAAATGGATTCCTGGAACTGCCTTTCTTGCTCTTTTGCTCGTTTCATTTACGGGTTGGATTGGTTCTATTGTGGTTTCAACCAACCTTTTGGCTTGGATGATTACCTTCCACATGTTACTAGCTCTTGGATTGGTAGCGGTGTTGTTGTATAGCCATCGTAGAGCCACCCGATTAATTGCTGAAAAAACTAGTACTCATTTCATGCCTAGAAAAATTCTTTGGTTGCTGCTTTGTATCAGTTTCTTGATGTTGATTCAGGTGGTGCTGGGCACCCAAGTTCGAGAGGGAATAGATCGTGTTTCCTTTGCGTTGGGCAACTTGCTTCGTGAAGAATGGGTAGGTAAAGTGGGGATGGTGTTTTTAATTCATCGTTCGTTTTCTTTGCTGCTTTTGGGAGTACATGTGCTCTACTTTATCTGGGCATTCAAGTTTTCAACTCGGAGTACCTCGTTTAACAATTGGAATCAAGCCCTTTTGGCATTGCTTGTGGTAGAAATTGCTTCAGGAGTTGGGATGGCTTATTTCGGGTTGCCTGCCTATTTGCAACCCATACATTTGCTTTTTGGCTCCCTTATTTTGGGAGTACAATTTATTTTGATCCTTCAATTGAAGGATCAGACTTACTATAAATCGAATCTGCAGGTATGAATGCCGTTGGGATTACTTCGAACAATCTAGTTAGTCTACTGAAAAGTAGGCTAAGTGCCTATTCTGACTTGATTAAGTTTAGACTTTCCGCATTGGTTACTTTCTCTGCAGTCTTTGGCTATATCTTGGGTGACCGTGGAATAGACTTTGGTTGGTCAGGCTTTGTAGGCCTAGTCTTGGGAGGATTTTTTATTTCTGGAGCCTCTGGGGCTGCCAATGAAATTATGGAGCGTGATCTGGATAAGTTGATGAAGCGTACTCAGAATCGCCCACTTCCTTTGCAACTTATTTCTTTGCAAGAGGCCTATTGGTTTACGGGTATTGTAGCGCTAATGGGAGTTACTTTGCTTTGGATTTTTACCAATCCCTTGACTACTGGATTAGGAGTATTGAGCATGTTGCTTTATGTATTTGCTTACACACCGCTTAAGCGTGTGGGTCCAATTGCTGTTTTTGTAGGCGCTATTCCTGGTGCAATGCCTCCTCTATTGGGATGGACTGCTGCCACAGGAGAGATTACCCACCAGGCTCTAATCATTTTTGGTATTCAATTTATCTGGCAGTTTCCTCATTTCTGGGCGATTGCCTGGGTAAGTGATGAAGACTACAAGCGTGCCGGATTTAAGTTGCTTCCAAGTGGAGGAGGACAAGATTTGAATACGGCTATTCAAATCATGATTTATACGCTTTTTCTACTTCCATTAGGCCTTTTGCCAAGCTATTTTGGTTTGGTGGGATTGAATTCTGGAATTGTAGCCACGGTATGTGGCGTGTTGTTCTTGGCTCAGACCTTTTCATTGATGCGTGATTGTTCGCGAAAGTCGGCTTTGAAAATCATGTTTGGGTCCTTTATTTATTTGCCAGTAGTACAGATTGCGTATTTGTTAGACAAAATGCCTTAAGTGATGGAAAGTGAGTTGAAGTATATCGATATCGTCGAGCAGCCAATTAGTATGCATCCAAAGAAGTTTGCACTTTGGTTGTTTTTAGTGACCGTGCTGATGATTTTTGCAGCATTGACTAGTGCCTACATTGTTCGTCAAGCAGAAGGGAATTGGTTGGAGTATGAATTGCCTGAAATTTTCTGGGTGACTTCTGGTATTGTGGTTCTAAGTTCCATAGCCATGCAGGTTGCTTACTTTGCGGCCAAGAAAGATAATTTTCTAGGTTTACGAATTGGAATGGTGGCTACAGTTTTGCTAGGAATAGGGTTTCTAGTAGGCCAATGGTATAGTTGGGTGGCGTTGGTGGATAGAGAGGTGTTTTTTGTTGGAAATCCTGCTGGATCTTTTTTGTATGTTTTCACTGGATTACACGCGGTTCATTTGATCAGCGGTGTGATATTTCTGATTATTGTATTAATTTCGACCTTTAGAGATAAGGTGCACTCTCAAGCGCTAAATACCTTAGAAATGGCCACTACGTATTGGCATTTTCTAGGTGGTTTGTGGCTGTATTTGTTTCTGTTTTTGCTTTTGAATCATTAAAATTAACCCAGTACCATAAATTTTACCTATGTCTGCGCATTCTACTGCTATCGAAGTAAGCACGAAAAGAGGCATTTGGGGAGGAGGAAATGAACCCCTAAAAGCCAGCTACGGAAAACTCATGATGTGGTTTTTCCTACTCTCTGACATCTTCACTTTTGCTGCCTTTTTGATCACCTATTTGGCCATTCGTGTAAGTTATCCTGCCTATGCAGGTGCTGCAGAGACCTTTACAGGTTCCAATGAATATTGGCCAGTTCCTGAATTGGTTTTTGAGGCCTTACCATTCCTTCATGGTGTACATGCTCCTTTGATATTTGTAGGAATCATGACCTTCATTTTGATTGCCAGTTCAGTAACGATGGTATTGGCTGTAGAAGCGGGCCACAGAAATGACCGCAATGATGTTGTAAAATGGATGCTATGGACACTTCTAGGAGGCATTACCTTCTTGAGTTGCCAGGCTTGGGAGTGGTCTCACTTTATCCATGGAACAGACGGTGGGTCTTTACTAACTTATGTCAATGGTTTGGGACAGAATGTAACTGAAACTGTTTTTGGTGCCAATTTGATGGTCAATGAATATGGACCTGCTGCGTTTGCTCAACTCTTTTTCTTCATCACAGGGTTCCACGGATTCCACGTGACCATTGGGGTATTCTTACTATTCCTTTGCTTCTACCAAGCAGCAGTAGGTGTTTATGACAAGCGAGGTCATTACGAAATGGTGGAGAAAATTGGTCTCTACTGGCACTTTGTAGATTTGGTTTGGGTATTCGTATTTACCTTATTTTATTTGATCTAAGCATTTCAATTCGCTCACTATGGAAGTTCAAGACACTAAATCTACGCTTGAGGTTGCACCTCGAAACGAAGAAAAAATCAAAAAAATCTGGAAGACTGCCTTTATTCTTCTTGCCATTACGGTAGCGGAATTTATCATGGCATTTACCATGGACAGAGGAATTTTATTGTATTCCTTGTTCATTATTTTGACAATTTGGAAGGCTAAGTACATCATGATGGAATTCATGCACTTGGGTGATGAAGCCAAGCCGCTTTTCTACTCCATCATTGTTCCCTTGATCTTCTTGGTCTGGTTGGTCATCGCATTGATCAAGGAAGGTTCGGATATCTTCCTGATGCGTTGGTAAAAAAATAAATGATCAAAAAAAAATAGGTTGAGGTGAATCACTTCAACCTTCTTTTTTGTTATGTCTAGTATGCGAAGTTTACGAATTCTCCAGGGCTTTGTCCTTGTTTGTATTTTAATGATCCCAGTGTTGATCTTCTTGTTTTTGAAGGGCTTCGGGAAAAACGAGTACGACCTACCTATTTTCTTTCAAACAGGAGTGGATAATCCGTTTCAGGAATGTCCCCTTTCAGATAGTTCGCAGCATTACATCCCGGAATTTAGGTTTACCAACCAAGACGGGAAGTTGATCGGTAGGAAAGAGATGGAAGGCAAGATCACCATCGTGGATTTCTTTTTTACTTCCTGCCCGAGTATTTGTCCAGTGATGTCTAAGGAGATGGAACGGGTGAATGATCATTTTCGAGACGATATGAACGTTCAAATTCTTTCCATCAGCATCGATCCTACTTACGATACTCCTCAAATTTTGAAAGCCTATGCCGAAGAGCATCATGCGATACCAGGTAAATGGCATTTTCTATCAGGTTCAAAGGAAGAGACCTTCCAATTGGCCCGCTGTGGATTTGTACTTCCAGCGTTAGATGGGAATGGAGTGCCGGATGATTTTGTACATAGTGATAAGTTTATATTGATAGATGAGCAAGGACGTATCCGTGGCTATTACAGCGGGACTACTCGTGAGGAAGTTGATTTGTTGATCTTAGAAACCAAAATTTTACTTCATGGCAAAGAATAACGCACCCGTAGCTTCGCAGGAAGCAAAAGTTAAAAACTGGATTATCGGCATTTCCATTGCTATTCCATTGGCAGTAGCTGTGCTTTTATTCATGCCTGCCAAATTCACTTCTTTGGGTGGTTGGGTACATTTTCTCCCACACCTCAATGCAGTGATCAATTCTGCAGCATCCATTGCTTTGGTAGTTGCCTTGGTGTTTGTGAAACAGAAAAAGTATTCCCAGCATGGCGCCACCATGACGGTTGCCTTTATTTTGGGTGCCATCTTCTTGGTCTCCTACGTGATCTACCATGGCGCAGCAGAAAGTACTTCTTTCGGTGGTGAAGGGACCATTCGGATTGTGTATTATTTCTTGTTGATTACGCACATTTTGTTTGCAGCTATAGCGCTATTTCCCATCCTATTTGCCTACTATTATGGGTACACCAATCAACGAGAAAAGCACCGTAAAGTGGTGAAATATGCGTTTCCAATTTGGTTGTATGTGTCTGTAACGGGTGTGATTGTTTATTTGATGATTTCCCCGTATTACACCCAGTCTTTCTAATATTCAATAAGGAAACTTTCAACTTTAGGAAAGCAAATGAAATTCAAATTCTTATTCTTAGTGCTAGCAAGTTTTCTAATTCACTTTGGTGCGGAGGCTCAATGTGCCATGTGCCGTGCTTCAGTAGAAAACAATGTGAGTAATGGCGAGACCTCGATAGGCGCAGGGCTTAACAATGGAATTTTGTATTTGGTAGTGATGCCTTACCTGATGGCTGGGATTATCGGCTATTTGTGGTATCGGTCTTCCAAAAAGAAGAAAGCGAAACTCCAATCGCACTAATACTATCCGGCAAAGTTTGATACCAGACTTTGCTTTTTTATTTTTAGTCTTCATGAAGCTCCCGTTCCGCCGTATCCTTCTTATTGGAAGTGTACTTCTTCTGCTGCTTACCCTGATTTTGAATTTTTTTGTTTATCAAAAAAGTCAAGATGAGGAATACATAGAGGCCATCGAAAAGAAGATTCATGCTGTTGAGACTGCATTCAATCAAGATTATGAGGTGTTTCAGGAGCAAGGGGCTAGATTTGATTCTTTGACTTTTGAACGCGTAAGTACGGGAGCTTATACTCATCCTATTTTTATTGTTAATTCAGAAAAGGAGCCCCTTTATTGGTCTACCAATGAGTTCACGCTTGATTTTTCAGCTTTGGATTTTAAAAAGGAATTTCAAGTCCTTAGTTCTTCTTCCGGAACTTTTTTAGTGAAGCAACAGAAAATACCAGCTAATCCGGAGGACGAATATTTAATTCAAGCCTTCCGTTTAGTCTGGTCCGGAACGATAAAAAATGACTATGTCGTTATGGGGCCTAATCCTGACGTTTTTGGAAATGCGCTGTTTACGCTTTATCCCAAGTCAGAGGAAGGATCCTTGCAGGTGAAGTCTACACTTGGACAGCCGCTTTTTGGAATAGATTTTCAGCCGGGTTTTGTGTCTGTAGGAAAGGCTTGGATTACCCCTTTACTTATTTTTAGTGGTTCAATCTTGCTGCTCTATGTTTTTCTCAGTTTTAATTTTCTAAGAAAGAAATGGAAAAAGGGACAGGTTTGGCAGGCAATAGGTTATGGCTTTCTAATTCTATTGATGGTTCGGGCAAGCATGTTGATTTTCAATTTTCCTCAAGCTTATCTAAATCTTTCACTTTTTGATTCCAACGGATATTCACCCTCCTGGATAGTGCCCAGTTTAGGAGATTTACTGGCTCATACACTTTGTTTTGTGTTTATTATTGGGCTCTTGGTATTTCAGCTTTCTTCAAAGGCTATTGCGGAGAAGTTTACAAATTGGCGACAGCGAATTCGAGAAGAAATTTTGCTTGCAAGTACTTTTCTGATTTCCACCTTGTTCTTTACAGGATTCTGGTTTTTGACGCGTGATTTGGTCCTTCAAGCAAGTTGGAGCCTGGATATTACTGCTATTCCTAGTTTTGATAGTCGGGTAGGGTCAAGTTTTTTTATTTTGTTTTTGTGGGCCGCTGCGTATGTTTTTCTAAGCCTTAGTTTGATCCATTTAGTTACCCGAGGAGGTTCAGATAGACGAATGGTTTACCGCTTTCTTTTTTTGGTAACAGGAATTTGTTCAGTGGTGTTTTTCGCTTGGAATTTTTGGTTGGGGGTTGCAGGGTTGATCCATTTCCTTTTTCTTGTTTCAATACTCAGGCTTGATTTAGTAGCTAATGTCTATCGCTTGGGATTAGAAACGTTCTTGACCTTGTTTTATGCTAGTCTTATTGCTGCAAGTATAGTGGCGGCAAGCAGTTACCAAGCAGCTGATGAGCGCTTGGTGCAAGCAAAGGTTGCCTTTGCAAATCAAGAACTTCTCGCAACAGATAGCCAAACGGCTTTATTCTTAGCCGATATTTTTGCTAGGCTAAAGAATGATCTTTTCATTCAAAATCGATTGGCAGATCCCTTACTGTCCAAGGATCCGGTAGTGAGTAAAATCCGAAAAATTTACCTAGACAATTACTTTGACCAGTTTGAAGTAGTTATTCGTATTTTTTCCCCAACTGGAGTTCAAATTGGCGGAGCACTAGAAGGGAAGTCCTTTAAGGAATTGCAGCAGGAGTATGTCAAGAGCGATTTTGCGACCGAGGTCTCCAATCTTTACTTTGTGCCGGGTACAGATCGAACGGATGGAAATACTTTTGTTGCCTTTATTCCCTTGGTAAAAGGAAATCTTGCCCTTGGGACGATCTATTTGGAGTTGGATCAACTTCGGATTCAGCCTGACAATGCCTATCCTCGTTTGCTCGTCGATCAACAATATGCTGAAAAATTGCAGGAGGATCCCTTTGATTTTGCCGTGTTTAGAGCGGGAGAATTGATTCGCAGTTCTGGAAACTTCAATTATCAGCAGGAGGCGATTCGCTCCCTGCTTGAAAGTTCAGCCTTGATTGAAGGAGGAGTAGAGGCTTTAGGATACCAGCATTCGGGGATAAAAAATGGAGAGGACCTCTGGGTACTATCCTCGCCCTCAATCTCGATCAAACAATTTTTTGGAACGCTTTCCCTATTTTTTGTCGTCTTTGTTTCACTCTCCTTCTTCGCTATTCTAATTTCTGTTCTTTTACAGGGGTACCGAAAGTTTGAGTTTAACTATTCTACCAAACTTCAACTTTATCTGAATTTTGCATTTTTCTTCCCCATCCTAATCATTTCCTTGATCACCACGGGATTGCTTTCTCAGAGTTATAAGGAAGATCTGAATGAACAATACCTTCAAAAGGCTTTGCTAATCAAGGGGAATCTCCTCCGTTTTGTGGGGGACCAAACGATCGAAGAATTGGATCGGGATGTGCTTACAGAAGAGATCAATACCCTTGCCACTACGGTAGGTACAGATATTCACTTGTACGACAGGGAGGGTTCCTTGCTCACTTCGAGTAGAGCGCCCATTTTTGACAAGAAATTACTGTCCAATTTAATGCATCCCGGTGCGATGGCCGCTTTGGTGGAGAATAAGGGCGCCGAAGTGCTTTTGGAAGAGCAAGTCGGAAAGCTTAAGTATCAGGCCGTGTATTTGGCCATTCCTTCGCAGGTAACATTGGGAAGTAATGCAGTGGTTGCCGTGCCTTTTTTTGAGTCTGAAGAGGAACTGAATGCGCTCATTTCAGATGTGTTAGGAAGTGTCTTCAATGCCTTTGTAGTGATTTTTATTCTGTTTTTGATCATCTCTTTTTTGGTAACCAAAAACCTAACGCTTCCTTTCCGATTGCTGACCCAAAAACTCAAGGCTACCAATTTGGAGGACAATGAACCCATGGAATGGGCTTCAAAGGATGAGATTGGGCTATTGGTCAACGAATACAACCAGATGCTCTACAAACTAGAGGCTAGTAAAAAGGTGCTTGCTTCTAATGAGAAAGAGACCGCCTGGCGAGAGATGGCCAAGCAGGTAGCCCACGAGATCAAGAATCCACTTACTCCCATGAAACTTACCTTGCAGCATTTGCTGCGCTTGGAGCGTGAAGGAAAATTGGAAGATGCAGATAAATTGAAAAAGTCCTTGGAAACCCTCATTCATCAAGTGGATGCCTTGAGTGGAATTGCTTCTTCCTTTTCCACCTTCGCCAAGATGCCTCTCCCCAACAATGAGCGTATGAATTTCAAGGAGGTATTGTCCAAGGTAATGGAACTCTTCAAAACTGATAAGCGGATGGAATTGGAGTTTCAGGACGATTCCTATACCGAGCAAATCCCAATTTTGGGTGATGACAAACTTTTTGGGAGAGTGATCTCCAACTTGATCATCAATGGGATGCAGGCGGTGGAGCCGGGGAAAAAGCCACAAATCCGGGTGTGGCTTTGGCTGTCGGATCGTGCTGTTTTTTTAGAAATCTCTGACAATGGAAAGGGGATCCCTGAGGAGCTCCGAGACAAGATCTTTATTCCCAACTTCAGTACCAAGAGTCAAGGTTCAGGTCTCGGTTTGGCTATCGCCAAAAGTGGGGTAGAAACAGCAGGTGGTAAAATCTGGTTTGAAACAGAAGTTGGCAAGGGCAGTACTTTTTTTCTGACTTTTCCCTTGCTTACCGATAAAACGTAAGCTCTGGTAAGATTTTTTCGTTTGGAAAAAATCAACAAAAAATGCGCGCTACCACAACCACACAAAGCCTACGAATCAATTCATAAAAAAATGTAACTTTGTCTGAAGTAAATAGTTGTTACACTAACTATTAAGCAACGAAACAAATGAAGAAAAGTATCCTAGTCAGTGGAGGCACCAAGGGAATCGGTCGAGCGATCATCGAGCGATTTGCCAAGGAAGGATTTGACATCTTCACCTGTTCCAGGAATGAAGGTGATTTAGTTGCCTTGCGAGCTTCTCTTGTTTCAAGGTACCCAAGCTGCAGCGTTCACACCTTTGTAGCAGACCTTTCCAAAAAGGAGGAGGTGATGGCATTTGCAGCAGGAGTCAAGGCTATCGGTATTCCCGATGTGATTGTCCACAATACAGGCCTTTTTCTTCCTGGTTCTTTGCATGCGGAGCCCGATGGAAATTTGGAGTTTTTGATTCAGACTAACTTGTATTCGGCTTACTACTTGACCCGTGCTTTTGCTACGGAACTGATGAATCGCAAGTCTGGGCATATTTTTAGCATTGGATCCATTGCAGGCATCACCGCTTATGCCAATGGCGGGAGTTACTCCGTTTCAAAATGGGCGATGCTAGGCATGACCAAATGTTTCCGTGAAGAATTCAAACCACATCAAATAAAAGTGACCTCCATTTTGCCTGGAGCTACCCTGACCGATGCTTGGGCAGGAGTGGATTTGCCCGCTACTCGTTTCGTAAATGCGGAGGATGTGGCTGATTCAGTATGGGGAGCCTATAACCTTTCCCCTGGTGCTGTAGTTGAAGAACTAATTATTCGTCCCCAATTAGGAGATATATAACCTATGAAATCTCAAATCATGCCCCTTGAAGGCGGTTATTGCAACAGTTTGACCCAGTATTCCCGAAGAGTGACTATTCCGGTACGGGTCGGTGATGTTTGGATTGGTGGGGATCACCCCATTGTCGTGCAGTCCATGACTACGGTTGATACGATGGATACGCAAGGCTCTGTGGAGCAGTGCATTCGTATGATCGATTCGGGATGCCAATTGATTCGAATCACCGCGCCCTCGCTCAAAGAGGCGGAGAACTTACGTAACATCAAGGAGGAATTGCTAAAGCGGGGATACAATACCCCCTTGGTAGCAGACATTCACTTTACACCGAATGCAGCTGAATTGGCAGCCAAAATCGTGGAGAAAGTTCGTATCAACCCGGGCAACTATGCCGATAAAAAGAAATTTGAAGTCATCGACTATACCGACGCTTCCTATGCGGAGGAGTTGGAACGTATCCGCGAACGGTTTTTGCCTTTGGTGAAAATCTGCAAGGAGCATGGTACCGCCATGCGTATTGGAACCAATCACGGTTCCCTTTCCGATCGGATCATGAGCCGCTATGGGGATACTCCGCTTGGGATGGTTGAATCTGCCTTGGAGTTTTTGAGAATTTGTGAAGATGAGCAATTTTATGACATCGTCATCTCCATGAAATCTTCCAACACGCAAGTGATGGTACAAGCCTACCGCTTGCTGGTTCAGAAACTCGATGAAGGAGGGTTTAAACCCTATCCTTTGCACCTGGGCGTAACCGAGGCAGGAGAGGCAGAGGATGGTAGAATCAAATCTGCTGTAGGCATTGGAACACTTTTGGAAGATGGCTTGGGGGATACCGTGCGCGTTTCCCTGACCGAAGATCCTGAGTTTGAAGCACCCGTAGCACGTGCTTTGATTGACCGCTACACGTCGAGAGGTGCACATGCGCCGATAGCGCCTTTAGCATCCTATCCCATTCATCCCTTCGAATATACCAAGCGACAAGTCACCGAAGTATACAATTTTGGAGGGCAAAATGTACCCCGTGTAATTGCAGATATTTCTGCGCTTTCTCAAGTTACGGATCGAGAAATGAAGGCTGTAGGGCACTTTTACTTGCCGGAATTGGACAAGTGGAAGATGAATGACCTGGGTTGTGACTTTATTTATTCAGGGGTAAATCCCATTCCCTTCATGCTTCCCAATGGGATGAAGGAGATCCAGAACTATCCGGTATGGAAAGCGGTAGGCGATCAATTGAATAAATTCCCGCTATTCCAAATTCAGGAATACCAAAATGCGACGGAAGTTCACCAGGAACTTAATTTCCTAGCCGTAAGCACAGGCGATATCGATCAGGCCATTTCTTTGGTAGGTGCTAGAAAAGATACCGTCCTTCTTTTGTCGAGTAACAATGCCCATGGCATGCCCGACTTGCGTAGGGCATTTGTGGCGTTATTGGAGGCGAACTGTACTGCTCCAGTAGTGGTGCAGGTGAGTTATCCGGCCCATACTGCAGATCAAACCATGCTGTATGCCGCTACAGATGTAGGGGGCTTGTTGGTCGATGGGCTAGGAGATGGAATAGTCATTTCCTTGAATCCCGAGCCAACTCAAGATCGGAAGCAGGTTTTGGAGCAGATCAAGCTCCACAATTCGGTTAGCTTTGGCGTGCTGCAAGCGGCACGTACCCGCATGTCCAAGACAGAATACATTTCCTGTCCATCTTGTGGGCGAACGCTTTTTGATCTGCAGGAAACCACCGCCATGATCCGTAAGCGTACGGATCACTTGAAAGGGGTGAAGATTGGCATCATGGGCTGCATTGTGAATGGTCCAGGAGAGATGGCCGATGCAGATTACGGCTATGTAGGTTCGGGCAAAGGTAAAATCACCCTGTACAAGGGCAAAGAGGTAGTAAAGCGCTCTGTAGCCTCCGAAAAAGCGGTAGATGAATTGATCAACATCATCCGTGAGGACGGCAAGTGGCTAGAGCCAGAGGTGATTTAAATTTTCTCGAGTTGATTTCCTATTGTCAATATTCGTTCAATTTGCTGAAGAAACTAAACTTATCTTTACGCCTTCGGGTTAATGGATAAACCGCTTTTGTCATGGAAGAAAAAAATCAAGTAAAGGAGTTTTTTAAGTTGGGTGAGGTAGGGAATTATTTTCTCCGTGTATTCCGAAAGCCTGACCCCAATGCACCAAGCAACATCAATCTACGGATGATGCATGGCATCAATAAGATTTCCATTCTTATCTTCTTGTTTGCCCTGATCTTTTGGGTGGTCAAAAGATTTATCTAGAAATCTTCTCCTCTGGGCATCCACTTCGATTAGAAAAGGAAAGTTCTAGAAAAGTATACCCACCTGAAAGCTCAAACTTTGGAAATGAGTGGTCACTTTATTGAGGGAGTTAAATCCCTCAGGTAGTGCGGCTCTTGTCCAGAAGGGGTGGATTTTTGGCCGTGATTCTGATTGACTATGTGTCCCTTCCAAGTAACTGCTGGGTTGCCATTTGAATCCTATACTCGAAGTAAGTGCCCAATTTCCTTTTTTTGCAGGTAGGGTCACACCCAAAAAGGGATGCAAGTAGACACCACCCTCAGTCCAAGTGCTGGACCATTCTGTGCGTACTCTTTTTTCAAGAAAGGTAGTGCCGAACCCTGCATTGAGTCCTCCCATCCACTTGGGGCCGACGTCATCCCCAAGAAAACCTCTCCATCCCAAGCCTATGGGGATTAGACTTACTTCCGGATAGGCATCAAACCCCAGGTTGAAACCCAAGTAGTGGTTGGGTTTAATTGCTTTTCCATGGAAGGCAGAAAAGGAAAAATTGAGTCGGTTTTTAGTTTCCTCAGACCACAAGGTTTTCGATTTTCCTCCCAGCAGGCCCAATTCCAATTGCGTGAGTGTAGCTTTCTCTTGGGCAGTTGCGAATTGCATGCTGCACCAAGAGATCAGGAACACTAAAATCCATGTGCTACACTTCATCTTAGCTTACTTCAATGGGATTACTTACTTGGATGCAGCTTAACTTCCTCAGTTTGGCTGGGTTGGAATAGTCGTATTGACATACCCCATCTGGACCAATGACGATCAGGGATTTAGGTCCAGGGATCAAGTCTACGGACTTCATGGATTGGATAAATTCCAACTGGTTTTTATCGATGCTGAGGACATCCGAAGCGTTGAAACTTTTGAGTCCATGCTTGCCTTCTGCTACATAGAGGTAGTTTTCTGCCAATCCCAATCCATGCGGATTGAGCATGGGGTAGGCTTTGGTTAGTTTGGGCTGGTAAGGGTCTTGGATGTCAATTATTTGGAGTTCATTCACCCCGTTGACACAAAAGTTGCCACTGCGCAACGTCACAAATGCATATTCCTTATTGACCACGACTGGGTCGCAGGCCAGGACGTGTTCGTAAACAGCCATGCGCATTGGATTCTTTGGGTTGCTTGCATCGTAGATGTGCATGCCTCTATTAGATCCTATAAATAGTTTTTGATCAAAAGGGAAGATGGTTTCAATACCCCAGCCCAATTCAATCGGTTTGATAAATTTAGGTTCACCTGGGCTTTCGACATCAAATACACGTAGGGTGTTTTGATCTACAGCAAACAGGTGCCCATCCATCAGGGTAAATCGGGCCATCGATCCGCCGGTACCGTAGCTTTGGGAAGCTTTTGCCATGTTGGAAAGTAGGCTCATGCCAGGTCGCACGGTCCACATGTCATTGTATTCCCAGCGTGGAGAATCACTGGTGAGCACGGTATCCTTGAAGGTGATGATTTTTCCAGTACTGTGCTGATAAAGGTGGGTAAACACATCTTCCACCCGCTTGACTAGGCGGATATTTTGAATGTTGCTTATATCGAATGCTAGTAAATCCACGTAATTGTCTGCATAGAGGATGTTGCTATTGATCGCCAAGTCCACGTTGCCTTCAATGGGAATAAAACTCAGGTTGATCGGGTTGGCTGGATTTTTATTGTCGTAGATGTGAATCCCCTTGCTGGGCTCATTGATCAGCAAATAATCCTTGTAGATGTAAATTTTTCCAGGATCCTCTATTTCCTGAGCAGGAATTGGAGCAAGAGACTTGGCTCGAACATCCTTCATTTCTAAATAGACAGGCATCATCGTTCGAAACGTGTAGGTCGAGTTTACTTCGTCGGTGCATGAAAAAAGTAAAGTACTTGCCAAGAGGAGCAGTGCGATATGCAGATGGAAAAGTTTCATTGGGTAGTTGATTTAAGGTTAACAAAGTTAATTGTTTTCTAAACGCGCTTCCATGGGTATTCGCTACAGGATGCGTTTACTTTTTATCTTTTTTTTACGTGTCTTCGATTTTATTTGTTAGTTTCCTAGGTGATTTTTCAAAAAATGGTCTCCTTTTTTATTCTAGGATAAAGAAGTAGGGGACGATTCAATCCGAGACTTAGCTTTCTGCACGATGCATTCACGAAGAAGATTTATACAAAACACGAGCATTATAGGTTTGGCCATGACTGTACAACCCAATTTATCCCTGCTGGCCGCCCAGAAAAAAGTGCTGGGCCACGGCGAGTTCAAGTATACCTTAGATCCCAACTGGGGGAATCTAGATCCTGCCAAAGTGCCGGTGGTCAACTGCCACGAGATGGTGATGGATCGCAAGGGAAGAATGATTCTTCTGACGGACGAACCCAAGAATAACGTAATCATTTACAGCCAATCGGGGAAGTTGCTCACTACTTGGACCTTGGGACTCCCTTCAGCCCATGGCCTGACCCTAGTGGATGAAGGGGATGCCGAATACCTATGGATAGTAGATAATGGGGGAAGGGTGCTCAAAACAACTTTGGATGGGAAAGTAGTCGCCGAAATTGCTTCACCGGTAGCTGCAGGGATTTATAGCGAAAAGATGCGTTGGGTACCAACAGAAACTGCTGTGGCTCCCAATGGGGATTTTTATGTGGCGGATGGATACGGCTCCCAATTTTTCCTGCAGTACGATAGCCAAGGAACCTTTATACGCAAGTTTGGTGGTGCGGGAAATCAAGATGGACAGTTTAGTACTGCGCATGGCATTGCTGTAGATCAGCGTGCGGGTGGTGAACCTACACTGATTTGTACGTCTAGGGGACATAATTCATTCAAGCGATTTACGATGGATGGCAACTACCTTGAAACGATTTTTTTGCCAGGGGCCTATGTTTGTCGACCGGTGATTCGTGGAGAAAATCTGTATGCAGGGGTATGCTGGTCAAGACTCCGTTACTTGGAGCAAACGGATAATTCCGGTTTTGTAACCATTTTAAATAAAGACAATCGGGTGGTCTCCAATCCTGGGGGTACAGAGCCCTATTACCGAGAGGGCGTCTTGCAAGTCATGCTACAAGACGAACCTGTTTTTCAGCATTGCCACGATGTTTGCATTGACCAGGATGAGAATATCTACGTGTGCCAGTGGAATGCGGGAAAGTCTTATCCGATCAAATTGACACGGGTTTGAGTGTTTGGTAAAAAGTTTTTCAGGATTTTGTGGAGGAACTAGGCTATTACTCGTATAGGTATGGATAGCATGAGGTAACTAATTTTTAAAAGCATTCGACTATGTTTCTAACCGAATTTCAAGTGACCGCTTCTTTTTTGATCTATGCGCTCGTGCTGACGATTTCGGCTGTATTGATCTTGCTAAAGACGCATTGGACTTTTAAAGACAAGCTTTTGCGACTTTTGATCTTGTTTCTGATCCCTATATTGGGTGTTCTGATCCTGGCAATTGAGTTTTTAATTAAAATGAGTTTTGCCTTGTTTCAGAGAAAGGAATTATCCGAAGTCTAAGGAAGAGTAGCGTCAAGCCAAGGGGGAGCATTCGAAAGATTGCTCCCTTTTTTTATTCTTAATTTTTAAAATTGAGTTAAGGTTAAGGTTGTTGAATCGATTTGGGTCTCAAGGTTCGATTAGTCTGAATCGGCTTCCAGACAAAAAGGAGGAGGGAAACTCGTGCCTGTAGTGAGTTAGCTCTTCTACCACAGTATTTCGGTGGATAATTACCCGAAAATAGGTGGATAACTTGTTCGTTTACAGGCAATTTCATGGTAAAAATTGTGGGAAAGTTTTTGATAAATTAATTGGAATATTTTTTTTAAAAGGCCAACTTTAAATCATCAAGTAAGAGAAAAAAAGACCGAAAGTAAGATTTCGGATCGTTGTTTGAAAGTTTGAGATCGGGCACAAAGGGGGGTCTACTTTAGGGTAAATCTCTGAGACAGGAAACTGCAGAAATGCCAAAAAACGATGGGCTTGAATTTGAGGATTTCTTCGGAAAGAATCAAAGTTCCAGGCAAGAAGGATCAAGAAAGAAATTTCTAGATTGAGAGGGGCAACCCCAGAATTGCAAAAAATGGATTAATCAGCACAGATTTTCTTTCGGGAAAGTTTGTACAAACATCGGGCACAAAGGAACTGTCCCTTAATTGGGGTTGTTTGCAACGGGTAACCGCAGAAGTGCTACTAGATCGGCCTGGGAGTCTATCGTCAAGGTAACTTCGGGAGTTCCGCCATGAAGGAACACTTGCCTACAAGTGTTTGAAAGGGGTAACCACAGAAATGGAATGGAAATCTAACAAAACAGGACAAGTCCGTAAGGGCGGCTTCATTCGAGGATTTGGACCTGGGTAACTGGGAAAAGTTTTTAACTGTAGCTTGAGGGAGGCAGTGAACCACGGGGATCTGTCGACCAAACGGGAAGCTTTCGCAAGAAATGCTTCCCGTTTCTGTTTTTAGCCCTCTTTCGAGGAGCACAGAATAGGATGTTGGGTTCGAAGAATTTTTTAGGGCAATGAAAACCGATTATTCCAATCCCAACACACAATCGCCCAAGGATGCAGGCTGTCTTGAAAGGTATGGAGAATTTTAAATCCAACCCGTTGATGGGCTGCCAAGGAGCGGTAATTGCTCAAGGCAACGGAAGTAATTGCAAAATCATGGGTGGACGCATACTGCTCCCGGTATTCGGAATACAGTTTGTCAAATAGGCCTGTACCACGTTGAGACTTCCCTACACACACTTGACCTACAACCATGGGGTTATAGTCAGTTACTTTTTTACCCCCAATTTCTGATTGGTCAAAATTTTCAAAAAGTGGAATCAATAAAGGGACCAACTCTCGAGAAGCCAAAGTCATCGCCAACACATAGCCCACCACCTGATCATTCTCAATGGCAACCACATGAGGGGCAACGCTATGCATGGATTTTAATTGCTCAAGATCGTGTTGAATCGTTACAAATCCTTGTTCGTCTTTCTCTTCCTGTGAAAGTCTGGTCGATAGATTTTCCCGTTGGAGGGATAAGATCCCCTCTAGGTCTGCAATGGATTGGGAAAGGCTGAGATTTACCATGCGATTAGTGAAAAGCAATTTCAAATAAGGGCAAATTATAGTACTAAAAAAAGAAGGGTTCCACTCAACTTTGTAAAGATGGATTAATCTTAGATTTTCCGTAGATTTCAACCTCCTTGAATAAGCAACAGGTATGAAACCAATCTCTTATTTCTACGGCCTCTGGGTAATTCTTTTTTCCTTATTTGCCTACTGGCAACTCAATGATCCCGACCCAGAATTTTGGGTAAGCATCTATGCGGTAGCGATTATATTTTCCATGTTTGCCATTCGAGGGATTTTTCCAAAAATCCCCTTGACCCTCGTTGTAATTTTATGTTTACTAGGAGCAGTCTACTTCTTTCCAGGAGGAGTAGGGGAATGGATTGCAGCCGAATGGGCACAAAAAGACCTGACCATGAAGACGCCTCAGATGGAAGAAAATCGAGAAACCTTTGGTTTGCTTACCATTGCACTCGTCTTGAGTCCGGCGCTTTACCGAGCCTGGAAAAAAAACTGATTCAACTACTAAAATTCCGCACCCCATAATTCTAACCACCATGCGTATTTTCTTCTTTCTCCTGCTCTTTTTTGCAAGTAGTTTTTTGCTAAATGCACAGCAAACCATCACAAGTTCCTACTTTGAAATGCGCACCTACACGGTGCACGAGGGCAAGATGCCTGACCTCATCCAGCGTTTTCAAAATCATACCCGGACCCTGTTTGCTAAACATGGGATTGAAAGTGTGGCTTATTTCCTTTCAGAGACACAGCCTGAGCAGCAACTCACCTTTATTCTAGGCTATCCGTCCGCGGCAGAGCGGGATATTCGCTGGGGCAATTTTGCAAATGACCCCGAATGGAAAGCGGTGGCCAAGGCCTCTGAAGCCAATGGTCCAATCGTGCAAAAAGTAGATCAAGTATTTATGGTTTGGGCAAAGGGTCTTAATGCTGCAAAATCGCCTCGTCCAAGTGGTGTTTTTCAATTGCGCACCTATCATTTATTACCTGGTAGATTGGATGCCATCCAAGCCCGTTTCCGTGACCACACCCAAGCCTTGTTTGAAAAGCAAGGGCTCTCCAACTATCCGTATTGGATTACGGTAGAAAAAGAGGGGGTACAGTCCAAATTGGTTTACTTTATTGGACATCAAAACAAGGAAGAATTTAATGCAGCATTTGGGCGATTCGTAGCCGATCCCGAATGGATTAAGGTGCGCGATGCATCGGAAGTTTCAGGCAAGATTGTGGAGAAAATTGACTCCCATTTTTACACTGCACTTCCTTTTTCTCCGATGAAATAAAGGAAACTAGCGTCATCATTTACTCTTACCTCCTCCAAGTAATTGCTACTGATGCTTCTTGGTTATAAATAGAGCCTGAATCCCAAAACTTTCAGGGAATAGGTGTAGCGATTCCTAGTCTGGGTTCGTTTCATTGCTAGTAACTTATTCAAACCATGATCCGGATTTTTCCCATTTTAATTCTAGTATTCCTTTTTTCCTGTCAGGAGTCGGAGAACCCTAATGGGTGCAATGTGGCCAATCCAACAGAAGATTTGCCCTGGCTAAAGGAGGGTATCAAAAATACCATGGAGTTGAATTTGGTAGACTACTTCTACCTTGTTCAAGGAACATACAAAGGAGCGACTGTCTTCTCTTTTCTAAACTGCTGTCCTTTTTGCAGGTCAGTGCCTCAAATCCTAGATTGTGAAGGTAAGGTGATCACGAATGCTTCGATCATGGATGTAACGAATCAAAAAGTAATCTGGCGACCTACAACCTCTGTTTGTAACTAGAAGTTTGTCTATTTACAAAAACAAAAAAACCACTCCGGAATATCAGGAGTGGTTTTTTGTTGAATGAGTTTAGGCTATTGCTTACTTCGCGTTGAAGGTGATGCCCATCAAGATGAAGGTGCCTAGGTCGGCTCCCTTGGCATCGCTGACGATGTACAGGGTGTGTTTTTTGCCATCCCCAGCAGCCGTAAGCGACACATTTGCTTGGTGCATCACGATTGGCATGTTCGGTAACTTCATGCCTTCACTCGGTGCATGCGTGCCGCGACCTACCACTTCACCAGTTGGGCTATCCAAACGGATTTCAAAGTCGGTTGGGAATTTGATGGGTTGCTGAGAAGCGGTCATGAAGGTAATCGATCCTATTCCTGTGAGGTCAATTCCTTGCAAGGCGAACGATCCCTTGGTGTTTGGAATGGTCAACAAGGTCTTTCCATCAAATACCATCTTGGCAAAGCCTGCGAAAGTTCCTGCCTGAGCCAAATCCACTGAGTTTGGACTAAGAACCAAAGAACTTGAACCCGTGAGGGGTTTGATATTTGCTCCACCCTTATCCGTGTAAGAAGCAGAGATTACCAAGGATCCAGTAGCTGTGGCTGGCTTGCCCAAAGTAGGGTCAAGGCTTCCTTTTGCACCCAGGCTTGGCTTGCTTTCCTCTCTGAGGGAAAGGATGTAAGTCACCAAGGCATTTACCTCGGAATTCTTTAAGTCTGGGTTGGCCGGCATGGCTGTTTCTCCCCATACTCCGCCTCCTCCATTCTTGATCTTATTGACCAAATAATCTCGGTTACGCTCTCTGTATTTTTTAGCTACCTCCGTATAAGCAGGACCAATTGATTTCTCGTTTTCCTTGTGACAGGTCTTACAAGTAAGTGATTGAACTAAGGCTTTGCCAGTCATCGCTTCGCTCATGACTTTATGACCCATATCCGCTTCCGCCTGATCAATTCCTTGGAGGTAGTCTGCGGCTACGTACAAACTTGATAGATCTTTTGCCGCTTCAGGATGGTCTTCATCCGAAACAGATACAGTGTAACTTACTTTTTTGCCTGGGAAGTAGAAGGATTGGTTGCCTTGTACTGCAATACTTACTACTGGAGCGACATTGCCTGAGTACACTGCCACCAAAGGTCCTTGGCTGGTCAATCCAGCCGGATCCGCGGCAGTCGCTGTGATTTCAAACTCACCCACAGTGGTGAATGTATGCGTCAAAGTAGGTTCAGTTGTGGTTTTGGTTACCCCTCCACCTAAGTCCCAAGTATAGGTTAGCGCATCATTTTCAGGATCTGAAGCAGTAGCGGTAAGGGTTACTTGAAGTGGATTTTTTCCAGATGTCTTGTCTACCTTGACTTCAGAAACCACTGGAGCACGGTTGCCCCCGTTGAAATCAATGCGGAATAATCCTGCATCTGGGTTTTTAGAAAACCAACCATTTCCATATTCTAGAATGTAGATTTTTCCATCTGGGCCCATTTCCATATCCATCATGGCATTGAACTTAGTACCAGGCATAAAGGGTTCCATCTTGTCGAAATCTCCATTTTCCTGCATGGTCACCACCTTGATCCAGCCTCTGATCCAATCGTAGATGAAGAGTTTGCCATTGTAGTAATCAGGCATGCGAGTGGCCTCAGGATACATGTCAGAATAGTACACGGGTCCAGCCATGGCATTTCTACCCCCTGTACCCAGTTGTGGGAAGTCAGGTGAGGCAGCATAAGGATACCAGATGAAGGCAGGTTCCACTGCTGGAAGTTTCTTCAAACCAGTATTGTTGGGCGAATTGTTGGCAGGGCCTGCTACATCAAAAGAAGGTCCTACCTCGCCTGTTTCGTAGTTGAATTCCTTGTAGGCAAAATTATTTCCAATGGTGTATGGCCAGCCGAAGTGACCTGCCTTTCGCGCTTGGTTAACTTCGTCGTATCCTCTTGGACCTTTGATGTCCAAAGAGTCGTTGTTGGCATCTGGTCCTACTTCACCCCAATAGAGGAATCCGTTTTTCTGATCCACTGAGATTCGATACGGATTACGAAGTCCTTGTGCATAGATTTCAGGACGAGTGCCTGCTGTTCCCTTCGGGTACAAGTTGCCTTCTGGAACAGTATACGTACCATCCTCAGCCACTTTGATTCTGAGGATCTTACCTCTTAGGTCGTTTGCGTTGCCCGAACTTCTGCGCGCATCCCACTGCTTGTTGCCTTCACGTCCATCCACTGGCGCATAGCCATTGAGGGTGAATTTGGAGCCAGGCTGGTTGAATGGGGTAGAGTTGTCTCCAGTGGAAAGGAATAGGTTTCCGTCCTTATCAAAAGCAATGGATCCTCCGGTATGGCAGCAAATGTTCCGTTGGGAGTAAAGTTCTAGGATGATTTGCTCGGAACCCATGTCCCACTTGCCGTCTTTGTACTTGAATCGGGAAAGTCGGTTGATTTCCTTATCTCCAGTTGGCGCATAAAAGGCATACACCCAGTTGTTGGTGGCGTAGTTCGGGTCTTTTTGAAGTCCCATCAAGCCTTCTTCAGCATTGACTCCCTGCACCTCTGTCTTCCAATACACATCCAACTTGGCGATTTCCTTAAGTTCACCAGTCGCCTGGTTGTACTGAAGGATTTCCCCTCTTCGCTGTGCTACCAAGATGTCTAGGTTAGGAAGAATGGTCATTTCCGTAGGCTCGGTAAATTGGCCCATGGATAGCGTGGTTTTCGTGAAGCGGTTTTCTTCTGGAGTACGCTTGGATTTTGCCTCGTCGTAGTCTAATTCCAAATTTTCACCGATCGTGTATTGGATACCAGCCAAAAGGTGCTTCAAAAAGTCGGCTTCCTCGTAAGACTCGTTGGTATGTCCGCCTCCAGTGTAAAATGCTCGACCTCCGTCAAAATCATGGTACCAAGCGATTGGGTGCTCGCCCATATCCAATCCCCCCTGGTAGGAGGCTTCGTCTAAGAGTAATAACTTTTTGGTATTCGGATTGATTTTCTTGTAACTGTACCACTCGTCGGTACGTGCCCAACTTTCAGGAAGAGAGTCAGTTGAGGGGTGCTTTTCTCCAGTTTTAGTCACTTTTCCTGGTTGAACATTTGGATGTGGATCGTTGATTCCTGGGTGATCTGCAAAGTATCCACCTACGAGTCGACCATACCAGCCCCAGTCGTATTCGGTGTCGGCAGCAGCGTGAATTCCCACATAGCCACCACCAGATTGGATGTAACGCTCAAAATCAGCCTCCTGGGCCGCATTGAGTACGTCACCGGTTGTACTCAAAAAGATTACCGAGGCATACTGCGCTAGGTTCTCCTCGTTGAAGAGTTCTGCGTTTTTGGTGGTGTCCACGTCAAATCCATTTTCTGCCCCCAACTTTTGGATGGCAGCAATGCCCTGTGGGATGGACTCGTGGTTATAACCCGCTGTTTTACTAAAAACAAGCACTTTTGGTTTGCCTTCCCGCTTCTTTGAACAGGAGGAGAGCACCGCTCCCAAAACGAGGAAGAGTACTAAAAGTCTACTTAGGTTTTTTGGGTACTTCATAGGTGAGAATTTATTTTTTCGAAAATAACAAAAAAGAAGGAGTTGTTTACTTAAGTCGCTCATTTCCCTACAGATAATGGATCAAGCGGTAGATTTTGTCGATGAATGCGCCAATTCTAAACTTTTCTAGCACCTGCACCCAGCGAAACTTCGATGAAATCAGGTCTTAACTGGAATGCGGCTTGGTACTTCTCCAGCATTGTGGTTTTGAAGTTGGAAATTTCGTTGGTCTTTAGTAGCGTCAATAGGCAGCCTCCAAATCCCCCTCCCATCATTCTTGAACCCAAAATACCTGCTGTTGAATTTGCCTGTAGCGCAAGAAAATCGAGTTCCGGACAACTCACCTCAAAGTTGTCTCGCAAACTTTCATGGGAAGCTTGCAGCAACTTTCCTACCGCCAAAAGATTCCCACTTTGAAGGGCTTCAGCCGCCTGCTGTACCCGCACACATTCGGTAATCACATGTTTGGCTTTTGGAAAAAGTGCTTCGGGTAAAAGTTGTTTGATGCTGGGTAAATCGCTCTCTTTCAGATCTCGAAGGGTGCGAATCTCGGAAAATGAGTTTTGCAAAATCACTACGCTTTCCTCACAGGCGGCGCGGCGCTGGTTGTAAGCCGAATTGGCTAAAGCATGGGAAACCTTAGAGTTGACGAGTAAAAGGCTGTATTCGCCTAGGCTTATTGGAATTTCCTGATGGGTCACTGTTCTGCAATCCAGCAGCAAGGCATGATTCTGAACTCCAAAAGCAGAGGCATAAGGATCCATGATGCCGCAATTCACGCCGGCAAATAGGTGCTCCGCTTTTTGAGCGTAAAGCGCTAGATTTTTCTTGGGGATTTGAAATGAAAATACCTCCGAGAGTCCCAAACCTACTGCCACGGAAAGTGCGGCCGATGAAGATACTCCTGCACCTGTAGGAATGTCCCCACCAACCACCAGATCAAAATTACCTAGGGGATAGCCAGCCTGTTGCAATAGGGTACACACTCCCATGACATAGGTGGCCCAATACCCTTTTTTGGGAGACATGCTCCCAAGTTCGAAACTAAACTCTTGGTCAAAATCTAGGGAGTAGGCCCTGCAGATGGCTAGATTATTCTTGGCGATTGCTACCCAAATTCCTTGGCTGATGGCGGCAGGAAATACAAATCCTTCCTGGTAATCCGTATGTTCCCCGATCAGGTTGATCCGTCCAGGAGCAAAGACAACCAGGGGTTCCGCTTCAAAATGGTGCCGGAAGGATTGAATAAGGGCTGATTTCATCGATGTGGAAAGCCTGTCAAGTGAAAAAATAGGGGGATAGATTAGTTTTTTGCCGGAAAATTCTGGGAAGATTTGCGGATCACCAGCGTGGTTTCCAATACAATGGATACTGGATCCTCCGAGGCCTGTCCATCCAATTGATCCAAAAGATGGCTTACAGCCAGTTTTCCCATCTCATATCCTGGTTGTGCAACGGTGGTTAGGGGAGGTTCCACCACTGCCGCGGTAGGGTTATCGGTAAATCCTGCAAGTGCAATGTCGTCTGGTACCCGAATGCCAGATTTTTTCCATTCGGTCAGCACATCTACTGCCACGGGGTCAATCATGCAAAAAACAGCCTCCGGTCGCGGCTCCAATTGAAGGATGCGCTGTGCAACTTGAAGATTGCCCTCTAGGGTAAGGTCGGTGAACTGAATCAATTGCTCGTCAATTTCCACTCCATATTCTTGTAGTGCGCGAAGGTATCCTTCCTTCCTTTTTTTGGAAATGTAGAGGTCTTCCGGCCCAGAAACGTATGCGATGCGCCGAAATCCATTTTCAAGCAGGTGTTTGACTACTTGGTAGGCGCCGCCAGCGTCATTGAAGGTCACTTTGGAAACCGGTATATCTTCCTCCACTCGGTCAAATAAGACGAAGTTGATTTCTCGCTCATAGAGTTCGTGTAGGTGTTCAAAGGTGTTGGTTTCCCGACTCAATGAGATCAATAAGCCATCCACCTGGCTGGAAACAAGCGTTTGAATATTGGCTCTTTCTTGGCTGATGCGCTCGTTACTCTGACAAATCATCACGTTGTACCCACGGGTATTTGCGGTGTCTTGGATGCCAGAGATGCAAGAAGCAAAGAAATGGGAGGTGATTTCGGGGACAATGACCCCTAAGGTTTTGGAACGGCTGATGCGAAGGCTTTGCGCGAGTAGGTTGGGGCGGTAGTTCATCTCCTTGGCCGCCTCAACAATTTTCCGCTTGGTTTCGATATGCAATTCAGGAGAATCCTGTAAGGCTCTGGATACCGTAGAAACGGATACCCCCAATTTCTTGGCGATTTCCTTCATCGTTACCTGACGCCCCTTTTTCATTCCAATTTGTTTTGATTTTGATCTGTTGCAATCGTCTGCAATTACGAATAAAGCAAAGATTTTTACAAATACCGCTATTCTTGGTAAATAGTAGCCAAAACTGTTTCACCAACCACTTTCAAGGTGCGACGATCAATTCCGTCTAATTTATCTTGGTGGGTATGGTGAAAGGCGCCAAAGCCTAAATCTGGTGAGAAGTCAATGATGTCAACCATCGGAATGCCTGCCCATTCGTTCACAAAGGCATGGTCATCCAAAATTTCTGGAGCATCTTGTTGGATAAAATAGGAGCCATGACCCAATTGGGCTGCGTTGCCCCAAACTTTGGAAATAATGCCGCTGGCAAACTTTCTCGAATAGCCTTCTCGGTAGAAACGGGCATTTTTCGCACCTACCAAATCCACCAAAATCCCATAGTAGGCGGAGTAGTTTGGGAGGTGCTTATTTTTGGACCAATACTGGGAACCGTGGCACCACCAGATTTTGGAATTGTCACGTGTCATCGCAAACTCGGGTTCCCCGTCGTCCTCTCCATCAAAGAAAATTAGATCAATCCCCACTTCGGCGGAAAGGGGCTGGCTGGAAATACTTCGAGCAATCTCTAACAAAACGGCCACCCCTGAGGCACCGTCATTCGCTCCATCGATCGGTTCAGAGGTGCGTGTTTTGTCTTTGTCCGCAATGCGTCGGGTGTCCCAATGCGCTGCTAAGAGGATGCGCTTAGTCGCTTGGGGATTGTATGAGGCGATTAAGTTGGTCAAATCCCAAGTAAGCCCATCGTAGGTTTTGGCCTGAAAATCCTGTTGCTGCACGGTCCATCCGTAACCTTCTAAGGTTTCTTGTATCCATGCTTGGGTGGCTGCATGTCCTGGAGTACCGGGTACCCGTGGGCCGAAATCTACCTGCTTTTTCACAAAAGCAAAGGCAGAGTCCGCTTGAAAATCGGGATAGGGCTTGAATTCAACCGTTTCGGTTTTGGTTTCTGTGCTTTTCTCCCCAGAACAAGCGGCCAATAGTAGGAGCAGTGCAAATACGCCCCAGCGTAGGTTATTCTTCATATGCCCAGTCGATTCGGTCCTTCATGTCCTTGACAAGTATTCCCATGGCTTTTAACCCAGATCGGATTTCATCCACCTTGGCATAATTGCGTGCGGTTTTGGCTTCGGTATACTGGTTGAGTAGGAGATCCAACAATCCTTCCTGAACTTCCCCTTTTTCTTCGACCAAACCCAGAATATCTACTACAAAGGTCTGGTAGGTTTCCAGCATGTTATTGAAAACTTGCTCTCCTAGCGCGGCCGGTGCCAATTGACCTGTGTATACTGAGTTGATTTTTTTGAGCAGGTTAAAGAGGTGGCCAATCGCCATGGCTGTATTGAAGTCGTCGTCCATGGAGCGGTATGCTGAAGCGATGCTTGTTTCCACTTGTTGGATTTGCTCGGTATCCAAGGCGATGTCGGCTTGTGGGGTAAACTGCAATTGCTTGGCGATGCGCAGGCCGTTGATGATTTTTTTGTATCCTTTCTGTGCTGCCTTCAAGGCTTCGTTGGAGAAGTCCAGCGTGGAGCGGTACTGGGCAGTGAGGATAAAGTATCGGATCGTCATCGGGCTGTAGGCTTGGTCCAGCAAGGCATGGCTACCCGTAAATAGTTCCTGCAGGGTGATGAAATTTCCCAAGGACTTGCCCATCTTCTGCCCGTTGATGGTGATCATGTTGTTGTGCATCCAGTACTTGGCTGGATCCTGATGGTTGCAGGCATTGCCTTGCGCGATTTCACATTCGTGGTGTGGGAAAAGCAAGTCCATGCCGCCACCGTGGATGTCAAACTGGGTGCCCAGATACTTGGAACTCATGGCCGTACATTCCAGGTGCCAGCCTGGAAAACCAACACCCCAAGGGGAAGGCCACTTCATGAGGTGCTCAGGGGAAGCATTTTTCCACAAGGCAAAATCTACGGAGTTCCGCTTTTCTCCTTGTCCATCCAAGTCGCGACTTCCACTCACCAATTCTTCAATGACACGCCCCGAAAGTTTTCCGTAGGTGTATTTCTTGTTGTAGGCGAGTACATCAAAATAAACCGACCCATTGACTACATAGGCGAGGCCCTCATTTAAGATGGCTTCTACCAAGGCTATTTGCTCGGGAATATGCCCGGTGGCTCTCGGTTCAATGCTGGGTTTCCAGGTATTGAGCAGGGCCATGTCTCGGTGGTAGGTATCGGTGTATTGTTGGGCCACTTCCATGGGCTCCAACTTTTCGAGTTTGGCTCTTTTGGCAATTTTATCCTCTCCCTCATCCGCATCTCCGGTCAAGTGGCCCACATCCGTAATGTTGCGGACGTAGCGCACGCGATATCCCAGGTGCGTCAAGTAGCGGTTGACCGTGTCAAAGGTGATTGCCGGCCGACCATGACCCAAATGCGCATCCCCATAGACCGTAGGCCCGCACACATACATGCCCACAAAGGGAGGACTAATGGGTGCAAAATCTTCCTTCTGCCGGGTAAGGGTATTGTAGA
>CANGYY010000024.1 GCA_947458585.1 Cyclobacteriaceae bacterium
ACTTCTATTGAGTATTCTTCAAGCAATAATTCTCTGTTCCTACTTAAATCCACCTTCTGAGTATATTTGAAATTCTCAAGTTCGTAAATATCGAATACTATATACCCTCTTCGCTTTAAAGATTGATATGCAGGCGATTGGGGATTAAAAAAAACTGGTTTCCCTAATGATAACAACTGAATTGTAACTCCCATCGCTTCCTGTCGATTGTGATTGAAAACTGCGAAGTCAATACAATCTAAAATCTTTAAATATTCATTTAATGGCAAGAACTTTGTTACCGCACGAAACTTTGTACCAAACATCTTTTCACCTATTTTGATAACACTCTCTTTGTAAGAATCATAAATTCCATAGGAAAGAATAGAGGTAATCATTTCTGGATGCAGACTCGACTTTTGGAGAATTTCCAAAGCTTTAATATGATTATTACTAGGATCTGTTGAATTCCCCAAAAGAATATTTTTATATCTGAAACCTTTGTTGTATAAAAAATCTCTATCATCTTTTATATTACTAAAGGTATTTGAGAGATAACAAGGAGAATATTTAAAACCCGCATCAATACCAAGTATTCTATTAACTATATCTGAATCCTCCTTTATATGGGTTGAATGAGTTCTTATTAATCTCTTATACAATAAATCTAAATATTCGCTAATATTCTTTGATTTATTGGATACCGGAATATCAACACCACCGTGTACCACCCAAATTACTTCCTTTATTTTTTGTGGTATAAATAGAAAGAAAATAGATGCCGGTGCTGCGTGTGATATTATTACATTAGACTTGCATATTTCCCTTAAAAAGGTATAAAGATTAGATAAAAAATAAAACCTGTTAGGCACATTTATCCTAGAAATAAATGATGATTCAAAACTTTTTCCATTTTTTTTTCCTATTACCAAAAACCTATGATTTTCCAGACTCAAATCGTTTATTAAGTATTTCATTAATGGTATTGTGAATTTATCATCTTCAACCATTACATGAAGAATCCTATTTTTCATTCAAAAGAACTTGGATTATCTTATTTTGATCTTGGGATGGCAACTCAAAATACATTGGCAGCCTCAGTAAACAATCACTATATCTATCCGATTCTCTCAAAATTCTTCCTTCGTGCTTATCACAATAATAAGCACTTTGATGCAAGCTTAAATAGTGAAATACCGCAGATATTCCGTTTGCTCTAAATTTTTCGATCATTCTACCTCTTTGCTCAAAGTTCTGACACGTTACATAAAACATGTGAGCATTATTAGAAGCAAAAACAGGAATGCTCGGCAGCATTACATCATTCTTCCTGGCCCAATCTGCCAATCCATCTAAATATTTATTCCAAATTTCTTTTCTTTTGTTTTGTATAATTTCAATATTTTCAAGTTGCGCATAAAGAAAGGCTGAAATTATTTCTGACGGCAAAAAGGATGACCCAACATCGACCCAACCATACTTATCAACCTCCCCTCTAAAAAACGAAGATCGATTGGTGCCCTTCTCCCATATAATCTCTGCTCTTTTTGCAAACTGGTTATCATTTATAACAAGCATACCCCCTTCTCCCGATATTATATTTTTTGTTTCATGAAACGAAAAAGCTGCTAAATGACCTATACTCCCAAGTGGTTTTCTTATTCCATCCTTGCCGGTAAAATAGCTATCTATTGCTTGGGCAGCATCTTCTATCACGAATAATTTGTGCCTATTGGCAATTTCCATAATCGCGTCCATATCACATGCTACCCCAGCATAGTGAACTGGTATAATTGCCTTAGTTTTAGATGTAATCAAACCTTCTATTGAAGCTTCATCTATTCCAGGATGATCCTTTCGACTATCAGCAAATACGAGTTTCGCCCCTCTTAAAACGAATGCATTAGCTGTACTCACAAAGGTATAAGAAGGCAAAATCACTTCATCTCCTTGTTGAATATCAATTAGAATTGCTGCCATTTCGAGAGCATCTGTGCACGATGTTGTAAGTAAACATTTACCAAATCCGTAAGTTTGTTCAAACCACTTCTGGCATTTTTGGGTGTAAATACCATTTCCTGATAGTTTACCCGTATGTACTGCATCATAGATATAATGAACTTCCTTTCCTGTAAGATAAGGTTTATTAAATGGTATCATTATAATTCATTAAATATTTTAAAACTAAATTCAATACTTGTAAAAGGTAAAGATGGGGAAAAATAAACGTTTTTTTGATTTATCATAGCCGTTTGTATTATTTCCTTGTTTTGGTTTAATTTTTTAATTATACCTGATAATAAAAGTAGACAAGACAACTTAAAAACAGTATCTACAATTAAATCAAAGCTTTCAATATCCCAATCGCCAATAGCAAAAGCACCTTGATAAAGTATTTTACCTGCATCTACCATTTCAGCCACATCATGGCAAGTCCCTCCGACAAATTGGACGTTTTGAACCTTTGCTTCTTCCAAGGTTTTCATTCCAATAAGTCCAGAAAATGCAGGCAATAAGGAATAATGTAGATTGATAAATTTACCTTCAAATTCATTTAAAGTTTCTATATCAATAATTTTATGAAAGTTTGTTACAATTAGATCAGGACTAAACCTTCTTAATTCTGATTTTAGTTCTAAAGTGTTATCCTTAATATACTTAACTTTCACAAATTCAATTCCTTCTTCTTTTAAAAAATACTGAAATGGAATATCTCTATCCGCAATAACACCAGAAATTCTACAATTTAAATTTAATGCTTTGATTGAGTATTGGACGAACTTTAAATTTGCACCACCACCTGATACTAAAAAAACAATATTTTTCATTTAATTTGTTTTAATGATAAGAACTTTTGAAGGATCATTAATTGGATTTGCCAAATTAGACGAATAAACCATAATACCACTTCGTTTATCAGCCCCATCAACTAAGGAATCAATTATATCACCAACCTTACATAATGACTCGCAATATAAAATATCAGGAAAATCGATAAAATTATTTTTTATGCTCATTACTTTCCCAGGATTAGCTACAATATAATAAACTCCCGAAAATGGCTTCTTAGGATTTCCTTTACAATTATTATAATCAAATTGATTTAAGGCAACATCTATAGTAGCCTTTAAAAAATCAAATCCAGTAGACAATTGAACCATGTGACTCCCAATCAACTCTCCACCCATTCTTCCAGCACTTTCAACCACTCTAATCTCGCCATTATTTAAGAGATATACTTCAGTATGACTTGCTCCGTTCTCAATATTTAAAGCATTAAGGACATCGATTGTTACTTTGTATATTTTATCAGCAATTTCTTTATTAACATTAGCAGGTTGATGATGAGCCATTTCAACAAAAAAGGGCTCACGAGTTGTTACTTTATCTGTTATTGCAAGTGGATAATGTTTGCCATTGAATGAAATAAACTCAACCGAAAACTCCCTATCACTTTGAATAAATTCTTCGATAATAACACGTTTATTGATAGAATTGGCCAAAGCTTTAAGTATTGCCTTGTTAGCTTCATCTATAGAATAAACTTTTGTAACTCCTCGCGATCCAGATCTATCAGTTGGCTTGACGATTAAAGGAAATTCAAACCCTTCATGGTTTTTAAAATTATCTATATCATAAAAACTAAACCTTGGGCAAGGGATATTTTTAGATGATAAAGCTTTCCTCATTTCATATTTATCTGTAGAAATTAATGTTGCCTCCAATGAATTCCCTTTCAGCTTTAAAGCATTTGCAATATAATTTACTGTTGGCATTGCAATATCTGTTCCAACTGTTGTAATACCATGTATGCCAATTTCTATACATTTCTGCAGAATTGCCTCTTTATCTAAAATAGATATAGGGTAAAAATTAGATGCTAATTCTTTGCCGACTGCCCCATCCTCCCATGCAAAAACATGAGTTTCCAAGCCCATTTCATTTCCTTTTTTAATCAATGGTACTTGCAAATAACTAGCACCTAATATTGCCAATTTCATCATAATAAAAATTACAATTTTTTATTTATTTTATTGCTTTTGCGGTGACAACATACATCCATGTCCAACCAAAACTTTTGTCAAATTTATTAAACCACAATCCAAATCGATTTACAAAATAAACATATGCATCAAATAAGCCGATTTTTTTTACTAGACCTCTATTAATTCTTCCTGATAAAACATACAAGTGAAGTTGAAGAAAAGTAACAAAGAAACCAGACAGAGGTTTGATTTCGATAATCTCGAAACCAGCTTTTTTAAATAAGTACTCTAACCCATAATTCGTATATCTGAAGAAATCTCTAGGTTCTTCATGTATATGCCAGATAAAAGGAACAGAATATATTGCAACTCCACCAGGTTTTAATATTCTATAACATTCTCTAAGTGCCAGTTCAGGTTCCTCCAAATGCTCCAAAACTGCTGTGCAAAGTGCAGAGTCAAAATAATCATTTTCGGACGGAATATTGTAAGCCGTTCCAACTAAATCAAATTTTGATTTATCATGAATACTCAATTCATGATCTACCCCAATATGCACATCAACAAAAGATTGAAGTGGACGAAAGTATGGTTTATTTCCACATCCAATATCAATTAACCTACCCTTAAAATATTTATTCGCCTGATTAAAAAGATGCCGTTCTAGCAATTCAAAAATCATGTGATTAAATTTTCTCTCATTATCAACTTTCTTTTTGTAATTCATAATACGGGTTGTTAAAGATTTTGTGAAAATCCTTTTAATTTAAGAATTCTCATTGTTGAGTTAAATATTGAAATCAATTCTTTGTCACGATATAACTTTAAATAAATTAAAATCATAATAAGAAAAGATGAAAATAAAGTTAATAAAATAGTAAAGGGTGAAAAATCTTTTAAGATTAAGCGAATAAAACTCAAAATAGTAATTTCGATTACTATAATAAATATTTTTGCTTTTAATTCTTTAAAGTGATTATAAATCGAATAATCGTAAATTTTTTTAAAAACAAAAATTGTATGCACGTATCCAATTAAACTAGAAACGACTAATGAAACTAAAAAAATATTTTCACCAAAAATAAATGCAAATATTAATGTCCCTAAAACATATATAGAATAGTAGAACTGTAGTTTAAGATAAAGATCGGATCGACCATAAACACTTATTGCGTTAATCATAATAGAACAAAGGGGCATGGTAAACCCAACTAAAGTTAAGTATTTTAAAATTTTAGCAGAGTAAAGCCATTTTGCTCCTAACAGGAACTCAATTAGTGGTTCTGCAGTTGAAAATAAAAATGCTAAAGTTAATCCAACAATTAAAAATGTATACTTCATTGTTTGGACAACAAGTCTCAAAAAAGCCTCTTTATCATCTTGTAAACTAGCTAAAACTGGGTAACTTGAACTTGTAATCACAGACTCAATGTTATTAGTAACAAGATTTCTTAACATCTCTGATCTATTATAAAAACCTAGAAAATCAATAGAAATAATTCTACCGATCATCAAGGCAAAAACATCTTTGTAGATCCAGCCTAACAAACCACTGGCCAAAAGGTTCTTCGCAAAATTCCAATGTTTGACAATAATGGATTTGGAAAAAATAAATTTAGGAGTCCAACTTGTTGCAATGACCAATAAAAATAATGTTATTAAATAATTTATCAATGTTTTGAATATTAAGCTCCATACACCCGCTCCATTCAAGGCTAAAGTTATTGCACATATTCCAGAAATTACGCTTGAAATTATTATGACATTATTAAGTGACTTAAATTTAAAATTCTTAGTGAGAATCGCTTTATATACAATAGAAAGTGAACTTAGTATTACAGACAAACCAACTACCCTCAGTAATAGAGTTATTTTAGGCAAACTGAAGTATGATGAGATAATTGGGGCTATTATAAATAGTACAAAATAGGTACTAGACCCGATTATTATGTTCAAGAAAAAAATAGTAGAATAATCAATTTCGCCCACAAAACGGTCCCTCACTAATGATTGATTCAGACCTGAATTTATAATAATTTGCGAAATCATAATGAAAACGGAAAGTATCGCGATCAATCCAAAATCTGAAGGCGATAATATTCTTGCCAAAACAACTCCAAAAAAAAACTCAAAAATGAGTGTTGAAAATTGACCAACTAAACTCCATTTAATACCGCTTTTAAATTGATTTATTCTTGTCAAAACTACTTGGTTATAATTTATTGATATACCAATTATAGACAATCCCTAAACCATCTGTAAACTTGATGACGGGTGAATAATTAATACTATTTTGAATTTTATAGATACTAGCTTTTGAATGCTTTACGTCACCTGGCCTCTCTGATCCGTATGTTATCTTAATTTCTTTTTGACTCATCACACTGAGCATTTCTATTATTTCGTTTAAACTAATTTGATCTCCACAAGCAACGTTCATTACTTCATGGTTTTCAAATACTGGATTCAACATTGCTTTTATGTTTGCTTGTACAGCATTCTCTACAAATGTGAAATCTCTACTTGTATTGCCATCGCCATTAATTATTAGCTCTGTATTTTCAATGAAATGTTTACAAAAGATTGGTATTACCGCCGCATAAGGATTATTTGGATTCTGTTTTGGTCCAAAAACATTGAAATACCTGAGGCCAATTGTGTTCAATCCATAAACTCTACTAAATACATCAGCATACAACTCATTCACTAATTTAGTTACAGCATAAGGAGATAAAGGCCTTCCTTCTTTTCCTTCAACCTTTGGCAAATCAGTACTATCACCGTATGTACTACTACTAGCGGCGTATACCATTTTTCTTAACCACTTTGATTCACTTGCAGCAACCATGATGTTTAAAAATCCACCAACATTGACGTCATTAGATGTAATCGGGTCTGCAATACTTCTTGGGACTGATCCCAATGCAGCTTGGTGAGAAATGAAATCTATGCCATTTACAGCTCTTTTACAGGTTTCCAAATCACGAATATCTCCTTCAACAAATTCAAAATTTGGCAACTCAATAAAATCTTTAATATTTTCGAAATACCCATTTGAAAGGTTATCCAATACTCTTACGTGTCCGGCATTATATTTAAGTAAATATTCAACCAAATTAGACCCAATAAAACCAGCACCCCCTGTAATTAAAAAAGAATAATTTGATAACTCTATATCATGGTAAGACTTATTATATAATTGGTTGTTGAACATATATTTTATTGATTATAATCTTGAATCAATTATCTCTTTTGGTAATATTCCCTTAACATCATAAACAATTCCATTTGGAGCGAATGACCTAACATCTAATGACAAAAACTCTTTATGGGCAACAGCTAAAATCACTGCTGCAAATGGGCCATCCGGAAGTTTTTTAACAATTTCAATATCATATTCGTGCTTAACTTCTATTGGATCAACCCATGGATCATAAACATCAACTTTTATATCAAAATTCACTAACTCTTTGTAAATATCAATTACTCGAGTATTACGCACATCAGGACAATCCTCTTTAAAAGTAAAACCTAGTAACAATACTTTAGAATCAATAACTTTCACCTCTTTTCGTAACATTAATTTAACTACTTCAGTAGCAACATGTTTGCCCATTGAATCATTAAGTCTTCTGCCAGCTAAAATTATTTCAGGGTGATATCCTACTTCCTGAGCTTTTTGTGCTAAATAATAAGGATCAACACCGATACAATGACCACCGACTAGACCGGGTTTGAATTTCAAAAAGTTCCATTTAGTACCTGCGGCTTCTAGTACATCATTTGTATCAATACCAATCAAATTAAATATTTTACTTAGTTCATTAACAAAGGCTATATTTATATCTCTTTGAGAATTTTCAATTACTTTAGACGCTTCGGCAACTTTAATGCTAGGTGCCTTATGCGTTCCTGCAGTTATAATTGATTTATACAAGTTATCAACTACTGTGGCAATTTCAGGGGTAGATCCGCTGGTAACCTTTAGAATTTTAGTTACCGTATGTTCTTTATCTCCAGGATTAATACGCTCAGGTGAATAACCACAATAAAAGTCTACATTATGTTTTAAGCCACTCACGCGTTCAAGTACAGGCACCATCTCATCTTCAGTCACACCAGGATATACTGTTGATTCATAGATGACAATATCATCTTTTTTAAGAAAAGCGGCAATTGTCTCGCTTGCCCTTATCATAGGAGTTAAAACTGGTCGATTATGTTTATCTGTTGGAGTTGGCACTGTAATAATGTAAATATTACAATCTTTTAGAAAATCCATATCTGTTGTGATGAATAATCCTAAATTTCTAGAATTATCAATATCCAATACAGAGTTTAACATTTGATTTTCTATCTCTAATGTTGAATCATGACCATCATTTAAATCCTTGACACGTTGATTATTTACATCAAAGCCAATCACTTTATACTTTTCAGCAAAAGCTACTGATAGAGGAAGTCCAACGTAACCTAATCCGATAATTGCTATTTTTATATTTTTCATAATTAGTAATTGAAATAATAAATGTCCGGTAAATAATTAGGGGCTAAAAATCTTCCATTTCGATTATTAACATAACGCAAGTAATGTACTCCGCTTTTTGGAAAGGACCAAGAAGTCTCTGTCTTTAAAAACTCATCCAATTTTTGCAACTTCAACATTTTTGTATTTGTATTCATGACATAATAGTTACTCCCCCATTTGAATTCAAATATTGAATGGGATTTTAATTTTGATGAAAAGATTAAATCCAAAGGGCTATTTGTTGGCCCCCCGTAATAGAGATATATAGGTCTCAGAGAAATTTTATTTAAAATTAAAATTTTCTGCAAAATCAAAGATCTGTCATAACACTCACCTTTATAAAGTTTCTGTTTTAAAATAAATTCTAAATCATTTACAAAACCATGTTTACACATCTCCTGAACTCTATTCTGCACACGAATTAAATCATTTGTATTATTTATATAAATATTCCCATACACATCTTCTAATAATTTAATTTCCATTTGATTAGGACTTAATTGATTCCTATTGATTTGCAACAAAATATTAGTTCCCACAAATACCATTATTGACAGAATTAAAATATAATTCAATTTGCAATGATTTTTTTTGGGGGGGGGGTGGGGTAAATTTCAAACAAAATATATTATAATTTTTAATTGTGCACCAAACTGCGCACCGAACTAAATTATTTATTATGATTTGCAGTAACTTGAAATTTTAAATAAACCTATTTAACGCTGTAAATCAACGAATTAATGATTTACGATTATTTGAATATACGAATAGGCCGAATGGACCACACTAATCTTTTTTACTTCTTCAACAACCAAGAACTTGATTGTATCTTATCTCCCAATCCGTCTATCAACTCGATACCTAAAGCTTGACAGATAGGCACTTCAGGTATGGAATTGTTATTTTGATCCCCTCCATTGGCAAAAGCCAATTGATGGGTTTTCCCAAATTGGGAAAACAACATTTCAAGTGTTTTGCACACCGTACGATCTTGATCTATGGAAAGAAACGCCTGATCCACTTCCTTGATGTGTTGGACAATAAAGAGACGCTCATCTTCCTTTTGAAATTCCTTAGACCCTTTTAAGCCACGCTGGTGATCCGAGTTCACAATCACAAAAAGTAAATCCCCTTTGGCCTTGGCGTTAATAAAGTACTCCAAATGCCCCTTATGAATTGGATTAAAGTATCCGGAAACAATAATGATTTTTGGTTTCATTGTAACAGACAATTAGGAATCACCTTGTATCCCCTTAATGAACTCCTGAAATGGTTTTCTAACCAAAAACCATCCAGCAGAAAAAAATAATCCAATAAAAAAAGCCCCCAATACATAGATACTTTTCTTCGGTCCTGTTTTTTCCTTAGGCACCTTTACTGGATCCAAAACGGAAAAAGTAGGGGTATCCTTACTCAACTGAATCGCCGCTTGCTCTTTTTGTTTGGCCAATTCAGAGTATACGGTATTCACCAAATCAAATTCGGCTTGGAGGCGTTCCAAACGGGTCAGGTAAGTAGCCGAAAGCACATTTTGGTTTCGATCCATATAACCTGCCAATTGGTCTTGTATTGAATAAAATTCCTTTTGCTTCGCATCAAACTGTTTTTCAATAAAGTCGTATTGCGCCTTAGCATTTTTGATTTTGTGCTCGATAATCCAATCTTGCAGTACTTCCTCTGTAACCTTCGCTACTTCTGCAGCAACTATAGGATCACTTTCTACCACAGTAATGGATACAACACCCTCTTTTTTATCAGTTTCTATGGTTACTTTACCTGCCAAGGCATTATGCAACTTATATTCATCATCCGATAAAGCTTGTAATCCTCCGGCTGTGCTCTCAACACCATCCTTCTTATCTTCAGAAAGCGCACCTAGTATCTTTCCAGGCAATCCAATGGTATATTCTTTGATAGTCCCTAGACCAAAACCTGATGAAGTCCGACTTTCTAAATAGTCCCGGTAACTTATGGTATCTCCATCTACCCAAATAGTTGCGTCCAACAAGCGCTTTCTAAAAGGTTCGGATGCCAATACCTTCGCATACATTGTAGGAGGGATCTCCCCTCCAGCCATGGGTGCATTTAAGTTGATGCCTGCAAGCGAAGCTAAGCCTCCCAAGCTCCCTGATAATCCTCCACCCGCTTGTGCCGTCTGCGGCAAAAAGGTACTGCTCGCGGTATAGGTGGCCGGGGTCAAGAAACCGATAATTCCTCCTATCACTGCAAAAATTAGAGCGGTAGTGAGGATTTGCTTGCGGGCTTTCCAGAGGGGGATGATGAGATCTTTTAAATCAATTTCATCTTCGGAATTGGATGGGGATGGGGTATTGTCTGTCATAGCAGAATATTAGTTAACTACGAAGAGTGTTTATTAACCACGGAGATCAATAAATATTTGTGGTGAGGAGTTTTTTAACCACGAATTTCACGAATTATGCGAAGAACATTTTAAAGCTAGTAACCATAAATTATATCCTTCATTTAAATTTTAAGCCCCCTAAAGGTGGAATTTGACGAATTGAGATTAGTGAAGAAGTAACTATTTGCTTTGCTTTAGGATTCTTCGTCTAATTCCGCGTGACGCGGCTTTTTAATCAATCAAAGAAGTTAAAGGGTCTAAAAGGTTTCTAATTCTACGAATTATATTCTTCGTTTAATTCGTCTAATTCGTGGTTAAACCCTTTTTTCTTATTCGTGGTTAACCCTTCAAAGCACTATCCTTTTGTACTGCAGTGAATTGCCTCCAAAATTAATCAATAAGGCTAAGTTCATTTGAGTTGCTTTAAGGTAGTTGAAGACCTGGGCTTCGTGCTCATTGGTTAGGCCCGATACACTTTTTAACTCCAACACTATCTTTTCGAAGCAAATAAAATCAGCAACAAAGTATTTACTCAACTTATCGCCTTTGTAAAACAACTCTAGAATATGCTCTCTAGAGAAAGGAATTTTTCTTTTGTTAAACTCCAATCCTAAAGACTCTTGATAAACACTCTCTAAAAATCCATTGCCTAAAGTACGATGAACTTCCATCGCTGCTCCAATAATGGCATAGGATTCCTTTTTGAATAGTACTTCCATAAACAAGTTGAAAAAAATAGGTAAAAAATTTTAACCACGAATTTCAATAATTATTCGCAGTGAAAAGTTTTTTAACCACGAATTTCACGAATTAGGCGAAGAACATGGTAAGGTTATTAGTTACTATTTATATACTTCAACAAATTTAAAGCCACCTAAAGGTGAGATTTGACGAATTGAGATTAGTGAAGAAGTAACTATTTGCTTTGATTTAGGATTCTTCGTCTAATTCCGCGATTAGCGGCTCTTTAATCCCTTATAAAAATTTGAAGTTTATAATTAAGGATTAAATCTAGAAATTATGTTCTTCGTTTAATTCGTCTAATTCGTGGTGAAGATTTTTTTCTTTTTTAATTTGCCGGGATCAACTGGTTTATTAATAGTCCAAGTGTCGCTAGACTCGTTCCAATCCCGATCCATCCTTGCGCTGTGATGCCTTCACGCTCGGGCTTTTGAGGCACGACAATCTCGGCTCCAGGCTCCACACGGGGGAAGAAGGACATAAATAAGAACTTCTTGGTTCGGTTTACATTTCCGTTGGCATAGACCACGTAGGACTTGCTTTTACGGGAGCGGTCTGTAAAGCCACCTGCACGAGAAATGTACTGCTTAAATCCTGCTCCCTGTTCAAATCGGGTAGAGGTAGGAAATAGTAACTCCCCTCGCATACGGACCGTCTGCAATTCTTTCGGAATAGAAAGCACATCCCCTTCTAATAAAATCAGGTCCTGTGCTCCTTGAGTATTTTTCAAAATAGCCTCCAAGTCAATCCCAATCATTTCGGTAGTCTTCATTACTACCTGAATGGAATCGCGTTGAGCTAAAGCCTCGATACTTTCCTTTCTAAACTGGTCTACCATCAGTACTTCTGGATTCGCCGAAGTCGCCTTGGATTTGTTGTCAATGTCTTTTTGGATACGACCTTCTAATTGTGCATTGAGCTCGCTTCGACTGAGGCTATCCAAAGGAAGGTTCCTTTTTACAGATTCCAAAAGCTGCTGCTGTTGTTGGGCCTCGGTAGGAGATTGAAAGTACTCGTTGCGACGAATCAGCGTAGCCCCTTTAGGGTAGGCATAGGATGTAAATCCTCCCGAACGGCGAAGCAGGTCGGAAATGCGCTCGTTGGAAGAAGTAAGCGCATACTCTCCTGGATACATGATCTCTCCCTCTACGCGTACGAGTTGCTCGGAACGGTAGCCTGGGTTGCGACGCACAATCACGTGATCAAAGGGTTGCAGCACGATGGGCGTCTCGCTGATACTCAAGTCCGCTGCGATGGCTACAGGCAAGATCTCGGCAATCTGGCTGCCATCTTCGGAATTTTTACGGCGTACCACTTCGATACGGCCGGCCGCAGCACCTGCCTTGAAGCCTCCTGCTTGGAGCACTAGATCCGCGACCCGCATATTTTCACCGAAGGCAAAAGCACCTGGGCTATTCACTTCCCCGGAGATCTTTAGGTAATACTCTTCCTGTAGCTCGTAGCGGCTAGGGATATTCAACACATCTTCACGCTGCAAGGCAATGTCTGCCACTTTGCCTGAAAGTACCCCTTGCACATCCACAGGGACAATCGCCAAGGAGTAATCCGCCTGTGTACGGTACAAAGTAGCACGGTTCACAAAAGCATCGGGACGAAGGCCTTCTGCTTTTTGAATGAGTTGGCCTAGGGTCAAGCCCGGCTCCAAGGCGAAGGTCCCCGGACGAAGCAGGGCACCAGATATCTGTACTCGGTTTTCAAAACGCTCTAGGATCTCTCCGATGCGGAAACTGTCCCCATCCTTGGGAACGAAGGCTGAAAAGCCCCCCGCTTCCACTTCCTCCACCCTACGCTCGGTACCCGTCATGCGGGTGAGGGTGAGTCGATCCTTATATCCTTCAGGCTTGAAGCCTCCAGCAAAGGAAAGGAGGTCATTTAAATTTTCATTGGGCTTTACTTCAAAAAAGCCTTCCCGACGTACAGGGCCTGTTAGCTCCACACGAGCACGTACCGGCGGTACGATGATCACGTCGTTGTCCCGGAGGGTGATGCTGCTGCTATGCGAACCCTTGATTAAAAAGTCGTAGACATCGATCTCCGTAAATAGCTTGCTGTCACGGTACACTTGGATGTGACGGAAGGAACCGTTTTCATTCGGTCCACCGGCAGCAAAAAGCGCATTGAAGGGAGAAGCAAAGGCGGGTAGCGTGTAGTTACCGGGACGATTCAGTTCCCCTGCAAGGGCTACCTGTACCGTACGGATGTTGCCTAGTCGCAAATCCATGGAACTGATGCCGGACGATAGGCCTGAATAGATCTGGGTAAGGGCGGTTTTGATACGGGAGGTAGCGGCAGCAACGGTGGAACCTCCTACTGCAATAGAACCCACGTTAGGAATAAGCACCTTGCCTTCAGGACTGACCTTCAAGTCGTAAGACTGCTGTGAAGCCCCGTAAATATCAATCAACAACTGATCCCCTGCGCCCAGTACATAGCCTTGTGGGGTAGGGATATTCAAACTGGGGTTAAAGTTGAGGGCTTTGTTGTAGAATAGCGTAAAGCCGAAGATTTTTTGTTGGTAAGCGCTCAAACCTGTACCATCCGAACCAGAAGAAGCTGTCTGCGTGGCTTCTACGGCCCTTCCTTCAGTTGCGCTGGTTTGGGTGGCAGCTCCCTGATTTCCTCCCTGCTTCAGTTTGGCCAAGCGCTGCTGCAATTTCCCTACTTCAGCCATAGGCATCCCACGTTCCCTTGCCATACTCACCACCTGAGACTCGTTGAGTCCCTGGCCCTTGGCACGATCTAGCATTTCTTGCAGCTGGGCGTCGGATAGCATATCGACTTTTACCTTGCCGATGTCGGAGAGGGACTGGGCTAGTAACGAGGTAGTACCTAGTGCAAAAAGAAAAAGGAGAAGGAGAATTCTGAGTTTCATATTGAGAAAATCAATAAATGATGATGGTGCTAAGATTTTTTAAACCACGAATTTCAATAATTATTCGCGGTGAAAAGTTTTTTAACCACGAATTTCACGAATTAGGCGAAGAACATGGAAACTGACTTTTATACTTTTTTATATCCTCCAACCTAATTTAAAAGCCACAAGTGGCGATTTGACGAAGTTAAATGGATAGAGGTATTTAATACTTTTCCCAAGTTGGGGTTCTTCGTCAAATTCCGCGGGACGCGGCTTTTTAATCAACCCGAGAAATCTAAGGGTATAAACGATTATTGAATCTGAGAATAATGTTCTTCGTTCAATTCGTCTAATTCGTGGTTAACCATTTTTTCACCACGAATTTCACGAATTAGGCGAAGAAAATGGTAAGGTTATAAGTTACTAAATATATCCTTCAACAAATGTTAAAAACACCTAAAGGTGAGATTTGACGAATTGAGATTAGTGAAGAAGTAACAATTTACTTTGCTATTGGGTTCTTCGTAAAATTCTGCGGTACGCGGCTTTTTAATCAATCTGAGAAATTTGAGGGTATAGACGATTATTGAATCTGAGAATTATTTTCTTCGTTTAATTCGTGGTTAAACCCTTATTTAATATTTCGTGGTTAAAACATTTCCCTTTTACAGCACTATCCTTTTGTACTGCAGGGAGTTGGCCCCGAAGTTAATCAATAATGCTAGGTTCAGTTGACTAGCCTTGAGGTAGTTGAAAACCTGGGCTTCATGCTCACTAGTTAGACCTGAAACACTTTTTAACTCCAATATTATTTTATCAAAACAAATAAAATCGGCTGTAAAGTATTTGTTGAGCTTTTCGCCTTTATAAAACAACTCAAGGTTCTGCTCTTTTGAAAAAGGCACTTGCCTAATATTTAATTCTAACGCTAGCGACTCCTGATACACGCTTTCTAAAAATCCTCTACCTAGAGTTCGATGAACTTCCATCGCTGCTCCAATAATGGAATAAGATTCCTTTTTGAATAATACCTCCATAAACAAGTTGAAAAAATAGGTAAAAAATTTTAACCACGAATTTCACTTTTAACGAGCATCGTGATAAATAATTTTTAACCACGAATTTCACGAATTAGGCGAAGAACATTTTAAGGTTATCAAACCTAAATTATATCCTTCACTTTATTTTTAAACCACCTGAAGGTGGAATTTGACGAATTGAAATGAGTGGAGGAAGTAACTATTTTCTTTGTTGTTGAAGTATTCGTCAAATTCCGCGAAAAGCGGCTTTTTAATCAATCTGAGAAATCTGAGGGTATAGACGATTATTGAATTTGAGAATTATGTTCTTCGTTTAATTCGTCTAATTCGTGGTTAAACCCTTATTTTCTAATTCTTGGTTAACCTACCTTCGGCAGGCAGGCTCCTTTTTTCTAATTCGTGGTTAACCTTTTTTTCCCCCTCTGCTCGGATACAGCTTCGCCCTCTCAGTCACATTCATGACCTAGCGGGCAGGGAAATCGGAAAGCAAAAAGTCTTTAAACTCTTTCTGTTTGGCTGTAAAGCAAAAGTGCTTCTGGGTCGCTGATGCTGGATCGAACCTCGAAAACGACTTCTTTAGCAATGAGGCTTTTTAACTTCTCGGAGATATGTATTAAATAATCTTCGTTGAGTTGCGTGCCAGTAATCTGTACTTCAATGCGACCGGAGTCAATGCCATGCGCATAATCCCCTACCAAGGCAATTTGGCTCACCTGCCCCATGCGCTCAAGCACGGCAAGGATGAGCTTGTCCAAACCCAGATACTTCTGGATCAGGTCCTGTAGGTTGGTAAAGAAAGCGTGGTTGGGATTGGCTTGGTAGTCGACGCGGTTTTTCTCTTCGGACTTGAGGAGTAAACCCGCTTCGCAAAGGTTGTTGAGTTCCTTGCGGATGGAGTTGGTGGATTCTCCAAACTCTTCCGCCAAACCGCGAAGGTGCCCCATGTTCTTGGGGTTGGAGAAGAACTTCACGAGAAGCTTCTGCCGCGTTTTGGAGGTTATTAAAGAGTCAAGCATGGAGTCCCACCGATTGAGTAACAAAAGTACTCATTGAGTTTGGTAAAAAAAAAGGTTTTTGGACAGTTTTTAGGAACAAAACGGGATGTTACAGGTTTTTGAAAATTTTGGTTGAATTTTCGTTTGAAAATGAAGGATTTAGAAAGGGGAATGAGAGTTTAAAAAAAATGTGTAACAGAGATTTTTTTTTTGGTGTTACGGATTTTTAGGGGGAGAAAACGTTAAAAATCCCCCCGAAATGCTTCGGGGCAGGCTCCTTTCGGGGATCACCAACTTATCCATTATCACTAAACTCATAGTATCATCCGCCGCAGCGGATTCACCAACTCATGCATCATCTATACCCCCGGTTTCACCGGGGGTTACAAACCTATCAACCCCGCAATCCTGCGGGGCGGGCTCCTTCGGGTTTGAATAAAATTAGGATTCCATAAAAAAGGATTGAGCACAATAAATCCTTTAAAGCAAATTTGAATTGGTGGCACTAATAGCCTCGAAGAGGCGAAATGATAGTAACCGCGGGTAAAACCCGTGGTTAGGAAAAAAAAAATTAGCCTAGAGCCCCGAAGGTGGCGATACTTTTTTTTTGTTTCGCCGCCTGCGGGGCTCAAGGTACTTCCCTATCCTTAACCCCCGGTTTCACCGGAGGTCATAATTGTCAGGATCCTTCGGATCTGGAATCAAAATAATAATTGAATTAAAAATCAGCGGCCTTTTTCCTTAAAATCAGCGTGAAAAACCACCAATAATTTTGCCAATTCCAGAAGTAAAACAATGCCAATTTCGGAAGTAAAACCGTGACAATTTCGGTAATTATTTTTTAAATAGTTGATATTAAGAAGGTTGTACTATTGGGTGAAAAATAAAACTAAGGCTCAAAACTTAAATGGAATTGAATCACTCCACTTTCAAATAATCGATCAATTGCTCGAAATAATTTGGAGACCAAATGTCTAATTCTTGAGGATTTGGAATAAATCGGATGACATCTTCCTTCACTCTATTCATGTCTAGAGAACGAATACGTTCGATGAGTAACTGATGAAGTTGTCCCTTGGTAAGAGACGGTTCGCTCCAATCCCCACTTTCACGAGCGCGTTCAGCAAGGTGTGCTAAATTTACGGGGATGCCTTTTTTGATATACCAGTCCAAATCATACCAATCCCTTCCCTTCACTCGCTCTTTCCATTTGCGGAAAAGTAAGGCATGCATTTTCCCCGCAAAAAGATTGGGTAACGTAAAGCAATTGACGTAAAATGAAAAGGGCTTAATCAACAACTTATTTTCTGTTTCAAACAGCAAGGGAGGTTGGGTATCTACCTCCAACTTGATTTTTATACTGGGCTTTTGGGAAAGGGAAAGCTGAGGGAGATTGGTTTCAACCAAAAGTTCTCCCCAAAGTGTCTCTGCCTTTAAGAATGCAGAATCAATGGCGGAAATTGCCACTTTTGATTTCTGAATAAAGGTGACTTGCATTCCCAAAGCAGCAAATTCACTTTTTACTCCTTCTAGATAGGGGGCTAATTCAAAGGCTGAATTTTTTTCCAAAAGGGAAAAATCTAAATCCTCCGAAAAGCGATTCAATCCATGAAAAATCCGTAGGGCTGTACCCCCATAAAATGCGGCCTGCTTAAAAAAATTCGCCCGATACAATCCTGCCAAGGTGATTTCTTGCATGATTTCACGCAAAGCTTGCTCTGTTTCTAGCACTGTTTTGGGTGCGTACGAATCCATCCATTCCTTGATCATAAGGCTTCAATTGTGTTTATAACTTCTTGAATACTATTTCTTTTGGGGCAGCTAGGCAGCCAACTTTTTATTGTTTCCAAATTAAGACCTTGCAGTTTTTCGCTGTCCAAGCGAAGGTCTTCCAGGAGAAAGGCTAGTGCCTGCTTCCTACTACGTAAGTTAACCCCTGAAGTAGTCACTAGCTTGTCGCAAAGCGCTTTTTCGGGGCTTGCTATTAATATAGTTTGCCTTGGAGTTACTGCCAGAGACTGAATCCCAAATGAATAATAAGGACTTGGAAGATGCGTGAAGGTAAAGATTCCCGTAGGAATTCGAAATTCTTTGGAAGGGTTGGTAGTCACGGAACTTACCGTGTACACTCGCTCTGGAATCAATCCCCAATAGGCCAAAGCTGCATCTTGGGACACATAGCTAGGCCCATAGAGGTGATTAGCGATGCAAAATGGCTCAGGAATTTGGGGACTAACGAGGCCACTGGTATGGTAAAGACCCCTACGAAGTTGAACCAAAAACCCTTGCTGCACCAATTCCATCAGTTTATCGTAAGGCCTACGGTAATCCTTCAAGACATCCATGAGGACCTGGGTAGGTAGCGGAATTTCGCTGTAGGTTGCTAAATCTTTTACTGGGTTCATTTGTCAAAAATAAATAGTTAATTCGGATTTTTTCCGAATTAACTCCATTTTTATTACATATTTTATCGATTTTGCTTACTTGAGTAAGCAGTTTTGGATACTTTTTGTACAGTGGAGTAAGCGATTTTTGAAGTTTATCCCACTTTTTTAACGCGGATAGGAGGTTCTATTTTACGCAGATAAGGTGGTGCCGAAAGCCTCGTAGAGGCGAAATAATTGTAACCGCGGGTGAAGCCCGGGGTAGGAAGAGTATATATGGCCTTAGAGTCCGCCACGGCGGACGATACTAGTTGCGCCCCCGCAATTCTACGGGGCAGGCTGCTTCGGGGCTTACCAAATCATACATTTTCCATACCCCCAGTTGCACCGGGGGTCATAATTGTATCAATCCCGCAATCCTGCGGGACAGGCTCCTTCGGGTTTGAACAAAATGAGGATTCTACCTAGAAAGATTGCATAAACTATAGATCCTTTAAAGCAAAATTTAAATAGGGACTACAAAAAGCCTCGAAGAGGCGAAACGATTATAACCCCGGGTGAAGCCCGGGGTATGGAAGCATGAAGTTGGTGAAGAGTCCGCCGCGGCGGACGATACTATTTTTTGTGTCGCCCCCGCAATGCTACGGGGCAGGCACCTTAACCCCTTGTCAAGGGGGATAAAGGTTTTTTTTGAAATAAAACCTTCGGGGTCTTTAGAGACCTTAAAAAAATAAAACCTTTGGGGTCTTTAAAGACCCCAAAGGTTAAAAAAAAGCCCCGTAAACGGGGCTTAAAACTTATCGAATAAACAACATCTCTCTGTACTTCACCAGTGGCCAGCTTTCGTCGTCCACGAGCAACTCTAACTTGTCGACCGCATAGCGGATCTTGTCAAAGTAGGCTTCCTTCACCTTGGACTGGTAGCCTTTGGCACGCTTGGTCACATCGTCTTCCTTGTTCAGCTGCTTGCGCGCCTCGGTCATCTCGTTGACCAAGGTCTGCAAATTGCCTACATGCTTGGAAATCTCCTTGATGCTATCTACCGCAGCAGAGTGATCCAAGCCCAAGCCTATCAATCCATTTGCATTTTCAATCAACTTGTTTTGATACAAAATAGCAGTTGGAATGATGTGGTTCAAGGCCAAATCCCCCATCACACGGCTTTCAATCTGCACTTTCTTCATGAAAGCTTCCAATTCGATCTCGTGGCGCGCATGCACCTCCACATGGTTCAAGACCTTGTGCTTCTCAAATAGCTCTTTGGTGCTTTTCTTGGTATACACATCCAAGGCCTCTGGGGTAGACTTCAAGTTGGACAGGCCACGCTTCTGCGCTTCCTTAGCCCATTCCTCCGAGTAGCCATCTCCCTCAAAACGAATCTTCTTAGACTCCTTGATGTACTTACGCAATACGTCTACAATGGCAATTTTCTTTTCCTTGCCTGCATTCAATTCCTTCTCAATGTCCTTGTACAGCTGACGCAATACCTCGGCCACGATCACGTTCAAGGTAGTCATCGGTCCACCCGAGTTAGCAGAAGAGCCTACTGCGCGGAACTCAAATTTATTGCCCGTAAAGGCAAAAGGTGAGGTACGGTTACGATCGGTGTTGTCTAGGATGATTTCTGGGATCTTGGAGATGCCCAACTTCATGTACATGTTATCGCCCTTCTCGATCTTCACATTGCCGTTTTTCTCCAACTCATCCAACAATTCGGACAAGGTCTCGCCCAAGAACACGGACATAATCGCTGGAGGAGCCTCGTTGGCACCCAAACGGAAGTCGTTGGAAGCGGAAGCAATGCTCGCACGAAGCAAGTCAGCATGGTCGTATACCGCCTTTACGGTAGCCACGAGGAATACGAGGAACTGCAAGTTTTCACGGGCAGAGTTGCTCGGCTGAAACAAGTTGACTCCGGTATCGGTGATCAAAGACCAGTTGTTGTGCTTGCCACTGCCGTTCACGCCCGCAAATGGTTTCTCGTGAAACAAGACCTTGAAGCCATGCTTCTCCGCTACCTTGTCCATCACGTCCATTAGGAGTTGGTTGTGGTCTACTGCCTTGTTGATTTCTTCAAAAATCGGGGCCACCTCAAACTGTCCAGGTGCCACCTCGTTGTGACGGGTAGATACTGGGATACCCAACTTGTGTGCTTCCACCTCAAACTCCATCATGTAGTCCTTCACACGGGTAGGGATGCTACCAAAATAGTGGTCTTCCAACTGCTGTCCACGTGCTGGGGTATGTCCAAATACCGAGCGACCTGCCATCACCAAATCGGGACGGGCAGCATACAAGGCCTTGTCAATTACAAAATATTCTTGTTCGATCCCCAAAGAAGGAGATACCTTGCGTACATCACGGTCAAACAATTGGCAAATCGCCACCGCAGCCTCGTTGATGGACTCCATGGACTTCAAAAGTGGGGTCTTGTAGTCTAGCGCCTCTCCCGTGTAGGACACGAAGATGGTCGGGATACACAAGGTCTTCTCGAATACGAAGATCGGAGAAGAAGGATCCCAAGCGGTGTAGCCTCTCGCCTCAAAAGTAGAGCGAATACCCCCATTTGGGAAAGAAGACGCATCAGGCTCCTGCTGAACGAGCGCAGATCCTTTAAATTTTTCCATTCCCGCATACATATCAAAGAAGGAGTCGTGCTTCTCGGCAGTAGTGCCTGTCAAAGGCTGAAACCAGTGCGTGTAGTGGGTCACTCCCTTACCAATCGCCCAGGTCTTCACTGCAGAAGCAACCTCTTCGGCGGTGCCTGTATCGATTTTGGAACCTTTGTCGATAGCTTCCATCACCTTTTTGAAGACGGAAGGAGCCAAGGTTTCTTTCATTTGCTGGGTGCCAAACACGTTGGAACCGAAGTAATCGGAAATCTTCGAAGAAGGTGGGGTGACATGGATTCGAGGTCTTGCCTGAACCATCGCCAATGCGCTTTGTCTGAGTGTTGCCATGGAAAAAGAGAGGGGGTTTGAAATTATCCCTACAAAAATAGAAATTTTTGCTAATTTTTTACCAAACGGGTATTTTTTAAGGAGGTTTTTCTAAATTTTTATTGATTTCAAATTTTTTAGCCTCTTTTTGAGCCAAAAATTGGAAAAAACACGTTTTTTGATGACTTCACTTGAAGAATTGTAAAAACCTTGGGATTGCCTACCTTTGTGCATCAAATCAGTTCCACTCTTACTGTGAAGAAAGTTGCTTTTTATACCCTGGGTTGCAAACTCAATTTCTCGGAAACGTCGACCATTGCGCGGCAGTTTGAAGAAAAGGGCTTCCTGAAAGTTGATTTTCAGGAAAATCCGGACATCTACATCATCAATACCTGTTCGGTTACCGAAAACGCAGACAAGAAGTGTAAGAAGTTGGTTCGCGAGGCGAAAAAAATCTCTCCTGACTCCTATGTTGCGATCATTGGCTGCTACGCACAGCTGAAGCCTACTGAAATCGCGGAAATAGAAGGCGTAGATGCCGTACTCGGCGCTGCCGAAAAATTCCGATTACTCGAATTATTGGATGGATTTGCGAAGGAACAAGAAACCAAGGTGCTGGCCTCCGAGATCAGTGCAGCCACCAGCTTCGAAACTGCCTTTTCCATCAATGACCGCACCCGAACTTTCTTAAAGGTTCAAGACGGCTGCAATTACGGTTGCGCCTTTTGTACCATACCCCTCGCTCGGGGGAAAAGTCGGAGCTCCAGCATCGCTCAGGTCCTGGAAGCAGCCCGAGCTATCGCCGACACGGAAGTGAAGGAAGTGGTCTTGACAGGCGTAAATATTGGGGACTTTGGCATCGTGGATGGCAAGCGTGAAGAGCGCTTTGCCGACCTGGTAATGGCCTTGGACGAGGTAGCAGGCATTGACCGCTTCCGCATCTCCTCCATAGAGCCCAACCTGCTTACCAACGAGGTAATTGAATTTGTATCGCGATCCATGCGATTTGTACCGCACTTCCATATCCCGCTCCAATCCGGGTCGAATACCATCCTACGAAAAATGGGAAGACGCTACCTGCGGGAATTGTACGAAGATCGGGTAAGCAAAATCAAAACCCTCCTCCCCCAGGCCTGTATCGGCGTGGACGTGATCGTGGGTTTCCCCGGGGAGACGGAGGAACTCTTCTTAGAAACCTACAACTTCCTGAACGAGCTAGACATTTCCTACCTCCACGTATTCACCTATTCGGAGCGTGCGAATACCCGTGCGGTGGACATGGAGGGGGTGGTTCCCTTGAAAATCCGGAACGAGCGCTCCAAGATGCTCCGCATTCTCTCGGAGAAAAAGCGTCGCAAATTTTACGAGGAGAATTTGGGCCAGACCTTTACTGTACTTTTTGAGGAGGACATTGAGGACGGGATGATGCATGGATTTACGGAAAACTACATCCGCGTCGCCGCCAAATACGATCCCATGCTCATCAACGAACTGAAGCTTGTGACCTTGGATGAGGTGATGGGAAATGGGAATGTGAGTGTTACCGAGCCTGTCTTAGTCAGTTAAACCTCCTTGGGCAGCTAGCCGTCGGCTAGCTTAAGGTTTCTTTCATGAACTTCATGCAGAATAATCATGCCATTTTTTTTATTCGCGCAAAGGTGCCATGACCTGCCTATGGTAGGTAGGCGTCCAATAATTTTTATTCGCGCAAAGGCGCCAAGAAGCAAAGAAATCCTGCTTTTCCCGATTTAATTGACAGGTAAATTTACCCTAATAAATCCTTTGCGGCTTATGCGGCTTTGCGAGATAAAACCCTTAGCCTACTCCAAGGAAGCAGGTAAAAAAAATATTCACGCAAAGAGCGCGAAGCCGCAAAGAAACTCAGCTTTTAATCGGCGGTTAGACAAGCCCTATTAAATCCTTTGCGCCTTATGCATCTTTGCGAGATAAAATTTAGCCTACTCAATGCAGGCAGGTAAAAAAAAATATTCGCGCAAAGGCGCCAAGACCTGCCTGCGGAAGGCAGGCGCAAAGAAATTTATCTTTTAATCGGCGGTTAGTCTAGCTCCATCAAATCCTTTGCGGCTTATGCGGCTTTGCGAGATAAAACCCTTATCCGCCGCGGCCCTCCTCGGCGGACAGGCGGACCAACACCATCCCCACCCGACTTGGCACATACAGCAGGAGCTCCTGATTGGCATTCGTGGTGTAGGTCAACGCAGTATCCAAGCGGTCAAAGCCTCCAAACTCTGGCGCATCCGAATGCAGCAGCAGCTGGTAATCCCCTGCGTTAGGCACACGTATCGCTAATCCCTCAAAGGAATCGCTGGGGTGAAAGCAAAACACAAAAATCAAGTTCCCACGAGTGTAGGCCAGCACTTTTTTGTTGGGTTCCAGGTACAATTGCTGGGCGGGACCAGCCAAAAGCACTTCATGGGCTGTTACCAATTGGATCATCGCCTTGTCCCAGGCAGCCAACTGCTGGTACCGCAACAGCGGATTATCCACCAAGCTCCACTGTCGGCGGGCATACTGGTAGCTCCAGTCATTGCCCTCTCGGGGAAAATCCACCCATTCGGGGTGCCCAAACTCATTGCCTATAAAATTCAAATACCCTTCTCCTCCCAGCGTGAGCGTGAGCAGTCGGATCAATTTGTGTAAGGCTATTCCTCGGTCGATGACTAGGTTTTGCTCCAGAACCGACATGGAAAAATACATCTCCTTGTCCATCAGCCAAAAGGCAAGGCTCTTATCCCCGACCAGAGCCTGGTCATGACTCTCCGCATAAGCGATGGATTTCTCCTTTGCTGGGCGGTTGGTCAGTTCATGCCACAGCTCAAAAAGGTCCCATTGCTCGTCTGTCTTGTGTTTGAGCGTGCGGATCCAAAAATCCGGAATCCCCATGGCCAAGCGAAAATCGAAACCGATGCCTCCTTCTTCTACCGTTCGACTCAATCCCGGCATGCCACTCACCTCCTCGGCTATGGATATGGCGGCGGGATTCAAGGCATGAATGAGCGTATTGGCCAACTGAAAGTAGGTCAGCGCCTCCTCATCCACCCCTTCGTCGAAGTAGCGGTCGGCACTATCAAACGAAATTAAGCCGTGATGGTGATACAGCATGGAAGTGGCCCCATCAAAGCGGAAACCGTCAAAGTGGAATTCCTCCATCCAGTAGCGAATGCTGGAGAGCAGAAACTGCTGCACCTCCCATTTGCCATAGTTGAACAATTTGGAATCCCAGCCTACGTGGTAGCCGCGATCGCCCGCATGAAAGTAGGCGTCTTCGGTGCCATCAAACTCGTTTAAGCCCTCGTTCGTGTTTTTGACCGCATGGGAATGCACCAGGTCCATGATCACCGCAATCCCCAGCGAATGCGCGGCATTGATCAAGGACTTGAGTTCCTCCGGTGTACCAAACCGAGAGGAAGGCGCAAAAAAATTGGACACGTGGTAACCAAAAGAACCGTAATACGGGTGCTCCATCACAGCCATGAGTTGAATGGCCGTATAGCCCGCAGCATGGATACGTGGAAGGATGGATTTCTCAAATTCACGGTAGGTGCCCACTCCTTCTTTTTCCTGCGCCATCCCCACATGGCATTCATAGATTAAAGGTGGTTGTAGCGATTTTTTCGGGGAAAAGGCCTGGTCAGTCCATGAAAAGGGTTGCGCTGGGAACCAGAGTTGCCCGGCAAAATCTTTCGACTCCTCATCCTGTACGACGCGACGAATGTAGGCTGGGATGCGGTCTAGGTCGCTGTCGTTGGCACCGATTACCCGAACCTTCAGTTTACTCCCGTGAACAAAGGAGTCTTGGTATTGGGTTTGTGGCAAGAAGATCTCCCAATCCCCTCGGCTATTTCTTCGGAGGGGGTGGGAAGTTCGGTTCCAACCATTGAAATCCCCGATCAAGTACAGGGCTTGGGCATGGGGAGCCCATTCTCGGTAGGTCCAACCTTTGCGAATGGAGTCGATCTGTATCCCGTAGTACTCGTGTCCACTTGCAAATTCGGTGATACTGCCCGCATAGTCTTCAATGGCGCTGTATGCGGCTTGAAAGCGGGCTTGGCGCCGCTGGATTACCTCCCCATAAGGCTGCAACCAAGATTCCTCTTTTAGAAGTGCAAATGAAGTAGACACAAAAAATTTAAGTTTAGAGATGGAGAGTGAAATTAGAGAAAAAGGTTGGAAGTAGGAGAAAAATACCGGTCTCAAGTGTAAAAAATCCCCCTAACCCCCTTAAGAAGGGGGAGTCGCACCAATTATGATTCAAACAATTATTTTAGACCTACAAAAATCAACTTTAAGAAAAGTGAATTTTGATTTAAATAGTTGAGGAGCTATAGATGCGATTCCCCCTTGAAAGGGGGTAAGGGGGATTTTTGCAAGATTTCAGAAAGATTTTGCACAAAAAAAAACGGCTCCTTTCAGAGCCGTTTTCCCACTATAAACTTATCAAAATTTACTTCGCAAGATCGAATCGATCCAAGTTCATCACCTTATTCCAAGCGGCAACGAAGTCCTTTACGAATCGAGCTTTTCCATCCTCGCAAGCGTATACTTCAGCATAGGCTCTCAATTCTGTATTTGAACCGAAGATCAAGTCGGCACGGGTAGCAGTCCACTTTGGCTCGCCAGTCTTGCGATCGCTTCCTACAAAGACAGTTTCCTTATCGGAAGTTGCTCTCCAGGTAGTACCCATATCCAATACATTCACAAAGAAATCGTTGGTCAACTGACCAGGTCTGGCAGTGAATACGCCATGCTTGCCTCCGTCCCAGTTGGCACCAAGGGCACGCATACCTCCTACCAAGGCAGTCATTTCAGGAGCAGTGAGAGTAAGCAACTGTGCCTTGTCTACCAAAGCTTCCTCTGCCTTTACCACGCAAGATGCACTCATGTAGTTTCTAAATCCATCTGCCCAAGGCTTCATCCATGCGAAAGATTCTACTTCAGTATCTTCCTGGGTAGCATCCATACGACCTGGTGTAAATGGTACAGTTACTGCATGTCCTGCATCTTTAGCTGCTTTTTCAATTGCCGCAACACCTGCCAAGACGATTAAGTCTGCCAAGGAAATTTTCTTTCCACCTGTTGCGCTTGCGTTGAATTGAGTTTGGATACCCTCCAATGCAGTCAACACTTTGTTAAGTTGGGCAGGATTGTTGGCCTCCCAATTATTCTGAGGCTCCAAACGAACGCGTGCACCGTTGGCACCTCCACGGAAATCTGAACCACGGAAGGTAGAAGCAGAAGCCCAAGCAGTAGCTACCAATTCGGATACGGTCAAGCCAGAAGCCAAAATTTGAGACTTCAATGCAGCGATGTCTGCAGCATCTACCAAGGTATGGTTTACTGCAGGGATAGGATCTTGCCAGATCAACGTTTCCGCAGGTACTTCAGGACCTTTGTAACGAGCCTTAGGTCCCATATCACGGTGCGTCAATTTGAACCAAGCTCTAGCGAAGGCATCGGCAAAGTAGGCTGGGTCCTCGTAGAATTTACGGGACACTTTCTCGTAAGCCGGGTCAAAACGCATGGACAAGTCCGTGGTCAACATAAATGGCTTGTGGAACTTGCCTGGGATGTGTGCATCTGGAATGATGGCTTCGGCATTCACTGCCTCCCACTGCTGTGCTCCAGCAGGGCTGTGTACGAGTTTCCACTCGTACTCAAACAAGAACTTGAAGTAGTCGTGGCCCCACTTGGCAGGGGTAGACGTCCATGCACCTTCCAAACCGGAAGTGATGGTATCCGCACCATGACCTGTACCGTACGTACTGTTCCATCCTGTGCTCATTTCTTGGATAGAAGCACCCGCAGGCTCAGGACCTACGTATTTGCCTGGGTCGGCAGCACCGTGAGTTTTACCGAAGGTGTGTCCACCAGCGATCAAAGCACAAGTTTCCTCGTCGTTCATCGCCATACGGCCGAAGGTCTCACGGATGGCTTTTGCAGCCAAAAGTGGATCCGCTACCTTGTCTGGTCCTTCTGGATTGACATAGATCAATCCCATTTCAGTTGCTCCTAGCGGATGCGCTAGTGCTTCTGGGTTACGGTGGGAAACCCACTCCGTCTCATTGCCCCAGAAAATATCTTGCTCAGGCTCCCAGATGTCTGGGCGACCTCCACCAAATCCGAAGGTTTTGAAGCCCATAGATTCCATGGCCACGTTACCTGCAAGGACCAAAAGATCTGCCCAAGACAATTTCTGACCGTACTTCTGTTTGATTGGCCAAAGAAGCAAACGCGCCTTGTCTAGGTTGGCATTGTCAGGCCAGGAGTTGAGCGGAGCAAAGCGCTGTGCGCCTGTTCCTGCACCTCCACGACCATCCTGAACGCGGTAGGTACCTGCAGCGTGCCAAGACATACGTACCATGAAAGGTCCGTAGTGTCCGTAATCCGCTGGCCACCAGTCTTGAGAAGTGGTCATCACTTTTTCCAAGTCTGCCTTCACCTCAGCGAGGTTGAGGCTTGCAAATTCCTTAGCGTAGTCAAAACCTTCTTCCAGGGGATTGGAGAGGGTGGAATGCTGACGCAAAATGTTTAATTTCAATTGATTGGGCCACCAATCTTGGTTTTGCATGCCCTTGCCTGCTGCTGCAGCCATGGAGCCGTTGTGGAAAGGACATTTTGCGATGTCGCCTCCGTTTTTGCCGTGTGTATCCATTGTGTGTGTTCGTTTATCTAGATAGAATGCGAAGTTAAGAAAAGAAAAATGTATGTAATTATTTTTTCGATTGATAAAAACTATGAGTTATATCAGGAATTGAAGGAGGGTAGAAAAATGGTGGTATAAGTGTTGAAAAAACCCCCATTCAATTAAATCCCCCCTGCCCCCTTGTAAGGGGGAGTCGCATGAATTGGACTTCAAACAGATACTAGTATTTCAAAAGTCCTGATTTATAATTAATGGTTGGTGAGCGCCAAGATGTGATTCCCCCTTTAAAGGGGGTAAGGGGGATTTTAACTGATTTTTTTCTCAAAATCATCGATAAAATACCCAATCTCCTCTAATACACTAGGCATTGATCGCTTAACCTCTAAATCCGAAAAACGCAGAAAATTCACACCCATACGCTCAATAACCTTTTGTCTTTCTTGGTCCTCCACTACAGATTCTTCAAAAAAATGAGAATTACCATCAACCTCAATGACTAGATCCAGTTTTAGACAATAAAAATCAACAATGTAATTACCAAGCGGCTTCTGCCTATTGAAGGCATATCCTCGAAACTGACTTGCTCGTAGTTTTTGCCAAAGCAAAATCTCTGAAAGCGTTGAGTGACTTCTAAGATCTCTTGAAAATTCTTTGAGGTTTTTATTGTAAGGAAGAAAAAACATGGAAGAGGATTAAAAAATGAATTGTCGAATGGTTCACTCTAAAAAAAATCAAATCAATTAACTGATTTGCAATGAAAAAAAAGAAATCCCCCTTGCCCCCTTATTAAGGGGGAGTCGCATCACTGGCACCTCAAACATTATACTAAGAAATAAACTGGATCAATTCAAAAGAAAGGATTTCACTGCTTAATTAAGTGCCTGAGAAACAGCAGATGTGATTCCCTCCCGATAGTCATCGGGACAGGCCCTTTAAAGGGGGTAAGGGGGATTTGTTAATTTCTTACTTCTTCCTCTTCTGCGCAGCGGTCCACTCCATGATGCTTACCGGACGTCCATTCAGCAGTACCGGAGAACCGTCCTTATCGGTGCGCGCTACATTGGCGTGGGAATACACCCAAGACCAGTGCCCATTGTAATGAAAATCCTTCCCTCCATAAAATCCAGTTACGTCGGTCACGTTATCGTAAAGGGATAAAAATACATTCTTCGCACCTGCCTTTTTCATGCGGTCGTACAGGGGAAGTACCGTTTCATCGGCCTTGGTCGTCATGTCGTCCTTGGCATGCACAAACCAGATGGGTGTCTGCTTGAGTGATTGCACCTGGGCATCGCTGATAAACTCATTGTTATACGCAAGTGCGGAGATATAGCCCGCCGCAAAGTAGCTCGGGTGCTCCAAAATCAATTTGAGCGACATGTACCCGCCATTGGAGCAGCCACCTACATAGATGCGGCTAGCGTCCACCTGCGGATTCTTAGCCACAAAATCTTCTATCAAGGCAAATACCGCAGCATTGTAAATGTCATTCACTTTTCCACGAGTCATGCCCTCCCCTGCGTTCATCCAGAAGGTAGGCGTTTGCGGAGCCAAGACATAGGCACCCTCACCAAATAAGGCTTGTATCTCAGGCGAAGCGTAATTGAAGGCTTTATTGCCCATCAAGGCAATCGTAGGATCGGTGCCTCCCTCTCCTCCACCATGAAGCCAAATGATCAAAGGAGCCTTGGCAGTTATTTTTTTCGGAGAAAAGGCACCATAAGTCAAGGTAGTTCCTTCATGCGTGAATGTTCCTTTTAGATCAAACTCATCCACGATAGGACGTACTCGAGCAGATTCCTTGTTCCAGGTTTTTCCTGTTTTGGGATGCACCACAGTAACTCCATAGTCAATCCAGACGTTGGAAGCGCCAGATCCCATGCGCAGGTATTGAATACCCGATCCCAGGGGATTTATTGGGCTTACGGCCAATACCAAAGTCAAATGGGGCCCATTTTCCACGCGATTCCCCTTGTCATCCGAGGAATAGGTGTACACCACGGTCCGCTTGCCAGAAGCCTGGGCAGCGGGAATCTCTCCCAAGGAAGTAGCGCGAGTGACGAATACCTCAAAGTCTGCGACGGTAGTTTCTTTACTTGCCTTCAGGTCGTGTAGCACCACCTTGCTAGCAGCTGGCCCCCAATCAAAGCCCTCCATCACTAAGGTGTAGGAACCCGGATTTGCGGCTGGTTTACTCGCCCACAAAGAGGCAAAAGACAAGAAGAAAAGGAATGCTAGCGACAGGAGCTTTTTCATAGGGGTTTGGGTCATGAGTTAACGAGAAGGAATATTCAAAAAAATGCGGACAATCCCATCAAAAATTATGCAGTCGGCGAAAATTAGTAGCAAGGGATCAAATCCCATGGGTCGAGGTTACTGCCACCAAACCACAAACCGGCTGACTTCAGGAGAAATCAGCCGGTTTGGGTAGGAAAATCTTGAGTATCCTGCTGCTAATTAAGCAGGGCTTATTCGTAGCGAAGGGATTCGATGGGATCGAGTTTGCTCGCCTTGTACGCAGGAATATACCCTGCCAACAAACCCACGATGATACAAATCACAAAAGAAATAATCATCCAAAGCCAAGGAACCAAGAATCCTCCTGGACCAATGAAATTGGCAATCACGTTGCCAATCAAAATTCCGAGCACCATGCCAAAAATCCCACCAATCACACAAATGGTGATTGCTTCAATTAAGAACTGCTGCCGAATGCGGAGTGGAGTCGCACCCAATGCCTTGCGAATACCAATTTCGCGAGTTCGCTCGGTGACGGATACGAGCATGATATTCATCAAGCCGATAGACGCACCCAAAAGCGTAATAAATCCAATACCAAAGCCTCCTATGCGCAAGTAACCCGCCACTTCTTCCAAACTCTCGGCTACCGACTCACTCTTAGATAACTCAAAGGAGTCTGGTTGGGCTACGCGATCCTGACGAATCTTGCGCATCATGCCAGTGGCTTGTCCCATCTCGTAATCAATTTTACCGGGATCTGAGGCTATCCCCGTGATGCGGTAGTTGAAGGTGCCTCGGAAATCAAGTCGGGCTGCATTTTCAATAGGAATCAAAATCTGACGGTCAGCACCCTGATCCTGCCCCACTCCACCTTGCTTGTCCAATACGCCGATTATCGTGTAAGGCTTTCCAAAAATGGTGATGGATTGGTTGATGGCTTCTTCCCCTTCGGTAAACAAGGTTTCTTCCAATTCCTTGCCGATGATGGCCACATTGTTGCCGTAGCGAACCTCCACTTGAGAAAAATTACGTCCCTCTAACAATTTCATGGCCTTGATGGCCAAGTAATTCTCGTCTCCACCACGAACGCGGATGTTGGGATTGGTTTTTTTGGATCCTCGTTTGATCTCTGCAATGCCTGAGGCGGTAGCAAAGACGGTAGAAATGCCGATGGAGGCATATTCCTCCTTGAAACTCTGCGCTTCACGAAAAGTAATGGGAGGATAAGTTTTCTCGGTTTTCCCCTCTTGAACTACCCTACCTCCGTTGGAACCGCTACTTACTAGATCAAATGAGTTGGCCCCAAGTCCAGCAAAACTTTCTGCAATCTGGGCTTTGATGCCGTCAATCGCGGTGAGCATGCCTACTAAGGAGGATATTCCGATGGCGATGATGGCTCCAGTGAGCACCGTTCTGAGGAGGTGAACTTTCACTGAGTTCAAGGCTTCCCGGACATTTTCGATCAAATTCATGGTATGTTCGTTTTGGAACAGCTATTCTAGTTGGTTCTACTTCTTTCCCTGAAGTATAATTAAAAAAAAGATTTCAACGCAAGTTACCTCGGATTTTTGAGCAGAACGAAGATTTGGTGAGACTTTTTTGGTATCTATTTGTACGAAGTACGGATTATCACTTGTACAATGTACCAAGTACAAAGTACAAAGTACGGTTTTCTGCTAGCAGGATGCTTGTACTGATATCTGAAAGAATAATTGTCATTTCGCTCAGAACATGCATTCAGAGGATACTTGGCCTGTCTGCCGACAGGCAGGTACATCCTACTTGATACCTGCTACTTGATACTTGATACTTTTTTTCAATTTCGAATGTCCAACGCTGAATATTGAATGAAGAAGTACTTGGCACATCCTACTTGATACTTGATACCTGCTACTTGATACTTTTTTTCAATTTCGAATGTCCAACGCTGAATGTTGAATGAAGAAGTACTTGGTACTTGGTACAATCCTTAGTCAAACAAATACCAACTAATCCCCAAATCCAAGAACGAACGGTAGCCGGTGTAGTCTGGAGTCACGAAATACCCTTCCTGAGCCATCAAACCGGCATTCAGGTGGTTGTACTTGAAGAGTACTCGGGTTCGGTTGATTCGGAAATCCAGGAAAAGATCGACTATAGGATAACCCTGTACCTCAAAGCTGTCTTGCAGGTGGAATTGCTGCAAAGAAGGCTGGTAGGCATCTGCAAAAAAGGAGGATCGAAACCGCACATCTACCCCCATCTGCACGTACACATTTTCGTCAAAAAGTGGCCCATCAAAGTATACTCGGGTATTGTTGTACCAAGCTGGGATACGTAACAGGTCCGCGGACTCCCCGCTCCGCTTGGTGAAAATCAGTTCTGAATCCACCTTAAATTTCTTTCCCACAGGCAGCGTTGCCTTTAGCGAAGGCATTACTAAAAAGGCTTGCCCTGTGGCTTGCATTGCCTTGAAGTCGGTTCCTAGGTAAACAAAATTATTAACCCGAGTCAGTGTCAAACTCGGCCGCAACTGGATTTTTTCCAAAGGAACTTTCACGGTCCCTTTCAACTGATCTACGCCAATATCCCTGAAGTCATTATTCCATTCCCGGTGATTACCGCGGTACTGCTGGTGAAACAAACTCGGCTTGTACAAGGCCTTGGTGTATTCGACGTCCAGCCATGGAGAGATAAATAGCCCGTGCAACCGAAAATTGCCTGGCAACAAGTACTCCCCATCCGCCTGCAGCTGCCAGGTGTCGGATAACTTGCCAATCAACTCTCCCCCTACATACACTTCGGTAAAATTCCGCGTTGGATCCGTCAGTTGCGGAGACCAGCGGTTGCCGTTGCGCAACTTGACATAGCTGTTGTAATAAAAACCCTTGACAGTCCCCTTAAAGCCCAACTCGTTTCGCCACTCCGAAAAGTCATTTCTATTTTGGGTGCTATCGGGATCAATCAAGCGCTCTTTGGGGAAAAATAAGCCGTCCGAGCCGCTGAGCAAGGATTCAAATACCAGGGCTTGGTTTTTACGATCGAGCACGTGGTAAAACTGAAATCCATTGCCAAGTTTGAATTCCTGATACAGGTGGTATTCTTGCCGAAGTTCCCGTGCACGGGACTCCTGCAGCCAAACCTTGGCGTCCTCGTAGGTGAAATAAATGGAAGTGGGATCAATGGATGGGGGCACAATCCCACCAATCTCATTCACCACATGCTTCATTCGAGAAAAGGAACCTAGGAGCCAGTATCGCCCATTTTCAGAGCGGTAGTTGGTATGCAAAGCGTAGGCATTCTGCTCCACCATGAGGTCGTCCCGCTTGGAGGGATTGAGCGTTTTTCTTACACGTTGTGTAGAAAAATCAAAACCAATATTCCAGCGGGGATTTACGTTGCGTGCAAAAGACAGGTCGAGCATATTTCGGTGTCCTCCGCCAAAAAAGGCAGCCATTTCCGTAAAGGGCGACTTGGAATCGTAGAACTTTCGGGTGGAAGGATCCTTGAAATACAAGTCGTAGGCATCAAAGCCCGAACTCAGACCAATTTGTTCGGGCAGCCCAAAGAAGACCGGCTTGGCAGCAGATCCAATATTGCCCAAGTCCTGGTATTTCCAGCCCGACTTGGCTACGGGATCGTAGTTATGGAAATTGTTGAGCAGGGTATCCATCTCATACAGCACGAGGCTATTGCGCTTGATGGCCTGCTCGTAAAAGTACAGGGTAGTCTTGGGCCCGTAAACCTGCTTGGTACTATCGTCTAGTAGGGTGCGCCGCCCTTCTGGATCTTCTTCGTCCTTAGGATCAGCGAGTTGCTTCGCTGGACGAGGAGCCGCTGGATTACCCGGATTTATAGGTTGGGTTGGACGAGGAACAGGGCGCTGTCCCAAAGCAGCTTGCGCTACCAAGAGAAAAACTACTACGGACAGACTGAGAGACTTCCTGATCACGGGTGAAGAAGGTTTTTTCGTAGCCTTTGAAGCAGCCGCTCTTCCTGGCTGGGTTCGAGCGCTACTTGTATAGGCAGGGCAAAAATCGAAATTTTCGACCACATTTCGGTTGCAGCGAGGGTTTTAAGTTTCACCGCATCCTTTTCCGTGGTGAGTAGCACCGCATTTTTTCCCTTTTCCTGTCCCAAAACCTCCAAAATTCGAACTGCATCTTCGGCGCGGTAGGCGTAATGATCTGAAAAAGAAAAAGAATCGACCACGGCATACTGCTGCTTGCAATACCCCAAAAACGGCCCGTTATCCGCCAAGCCTGCAAGGGCAATGACCTCCTTAAAATCGGTTTGCTTTGGGCCAGACACTTGGTAAGGCTTCCCATAGGTTAGGGAAGAAAAGTAAAGGTCTGCCTCCGAATTTAAGTAGGGTGCTAGCTCCTGGGCTAATTTGTTTTTTTCATCCTGACTCAGTTCGGCCGGGCACTTGGTTACCACCACCACCTCTGCCCGCTTCGCCCCTGCCCTCGATTCCCGAAGTCTGCCCATAGGAAGTAGGTAATCTTTGGAGAATGGAGAACTGTAAGGAGTCAATACGATCCGAAAATCAGGGTTCAGTTTGCGATGTTGGAAGGCATCATCCAAAATGAGGAGTCGCAGGTCAGGCCGGAGTTGCTGGATTTTTTGCGTAGCGCCTACCCGATCCTCTCCTACAAAAACAGGGATTTCTTCCTTGAACTGAGTAAAAAGTTGCAAAGGTTCATCTCCCACCTCGGCTGCCGTACTGCTCGCAAGCACTTGGATAAATCCTTTGGTGTTGCGTCCATAGCCTCTGCTCAGGGTTCCTACGGCCACCTCATTGCGAAGCTTGCGTACCAAAAATTCCACCCAGGGAGTTTTACCTGTGCCCCCTACCGAAAGGTTGCCCACCACCAGCGTCGGGATGGGAGATTTCTGACTACGGATCAGCCCTCGGTCAAACAGAAAGTTTCGTGCCGCAGTAATCCCATGAAAAAGAAAAGCTGCCGGAGCAAGAAGGTAGGCGTACCAAGGCATTGAATAGAATTGCTATTTTTGTTCAAATTAAAGAAAAAAATGGGATACCGCATTCAGGATATACTTTCCTTCCTCGACCAGCTTGCTCCTCCTGCCTACCAGGAGTCCTACGACAATGCC